>JAFRNO010000314.1 GCA_017430155.1 Kiritimatiellia bacterium
CCGCCATGCGGTCGCCCTCGGCGCACGCCATCCGCAGGCCAGCCACCTCTTCGCGGAGACGGTCGTTTTCCATGAGCGCGGAGCCGGACGCGAACAATGCCTTGAACCGCCGTACCACGTGCCGGGAAAACCAGTTGGCGCCGTTCTCGACTGGGTAGACGGCCTCGGCGGCCACGTCGGGACCGCAGAACAGCCACAATACGAGCGCGAGGACCGCGCCGCAGAAAGCCACTATGCCGATTCGCTTTGTCAAAATCCTTCCTTAATCGCCGGAAGGACCGCTTCAGACTAGGTGCGCCTGTTCTTCGAGAGGAAATCGAGTTCGCTCATCACAACGCCCGTCCCTTCGGCCACGGCCGAGAGGGGATCGTCTGCCAACGTCACCGGCAGCCCCGTCTCCTGGGAGATCAACTTGTCGAGGCCACGCAGGAGGGAACTGCCGCCCGAGAGGACGATGCCACGGTCGACAAGGTCGGCGGCCAGTTCCGGTTCACAGTTCCCCAGCGTGTCGCGCACCGCCTCCACGATGCGCGAGACAGGTTCAGTAAGGGCGTCGCGGATTTCCTCCGAAGTGATGGTCATCGTCTTCGGCAGTCCCGCCACAATGTTTCGGCCGCGCACCTCCATGGTCTGTTCCTGACCCGTGGGGTACGCCGACCCAATCGTCATCTTGATCGACTCCGCGGTGCGTTCGCCAATCAGCAGATTGTAAACGCGTCTCATGTGGCTCACGATGCACGCGTCCATGGCATCACCCGCCTGGTGGACGCTGCGCTGGTGCACGATCCCGGCCAGCGAGATGATGGCCACCTCGCACGTGCCGCCGCCGATGTCGACAATCATGCTGCCGGCCGGTTCCGAAACCGGCAGCCCCACCCCGATCGCGGCCGCCATCGGCTCCTCGACCAGGAAGACCTCCCCCACGCCCGCGGCGTGCGCCGCGTCCTCGACCGCGCGCTTCTCGACTTCCGTGATGCCGCCCGGGACGGCGATCACGACGCGCGGCTTGAAGTACTTGCTCCAGAAGCGTTTCGGGCAGACCTTGTTGATGAAATAACGCAACATGGCCTCGGTGATGTCGAAGTCGGCGATGACGCCGCTCTTCATCGGGCGGATGGCCATGATGTTCCCCGGCGTGCGGCCGAGCATGCGCTTGGCCTCGTCGCCGACCGCCAGCACGCGCTTCGTGCCCTCCTCGATCGCCACCACGGAGGGCTCGCGCAACACGATGCCGCGGTCCTTCACGTGCACGAGCGAGTTCGCCGTGCCGAGATCGATGCCGATATCGGTGGAGAAGAGTCCTTTGAATTTGGAAAACATGCCCATATTATACGCGAACGGGCGGCGTTGTGCAAGCCCCCTCTTATATAAATTTAGACGCGCACGGAACGCAGCACGCAGTACCCGCGGCGCTTGATTACCTCCGCCGCGCGGAAGTACTTCTCCTGGAGGGCGAGGAGACCCGTGGCGGTCTTGACCACCATCAGACAGCGGCCGCCCGGACGCAGCGCGCGGTACGCCGTCTCCATGAACACGTCCGCGATGCGGTAGTCGCTGTAGTAGGGGGGATTGCCCACCACGAGGCTCCAGCGCCCGATTTCGTCCTCGCCGCGCGGGAGACCGTCATCCGAGAGGATGAACCGCGCGTCGATGCCCGCGCGCGCGGCGTTGATCTTCGCCGCCGCGATCGCGCGCGCATGCGAGTCAATGAGGGTGACGTCCGAGATGCCGGCCTTCTTCGCGACGAGCAGGCCCACGAGTCCGCAGCCGCAGCCCATGTCGAGCAGGCGGTCCGACGGCTTCGCCTCGCGCGCGGCGACCTCCGCGAGGGCGAGCCCGCCCGCGTCCGCGCGCCGGTGGCAGAAACATCCCGGGAGGCTCGTGAAGAGCATCTTCTCGCCGCCCGGCACGCTGGCCTCCCAGTCCGCGGCGAAATTACGGCGCTTCGCGAGTTCGCCATGCTTCACCATGCGGAACACGGCGACGTGCTTCGCGCGCGAGACGACGTGCACGTTCGACCACACGAGGCGCAGCGTGCGCAGGGCGTCGTCCGCGTCGCCCTCGAACGCCACGACGAGCGTGCCGCCCTCGGCGAGCTGGGCGTGGAGGTCCTCGAGCTGGTCGAGCACGAGCTCCGCGCTCATCGACTGCGGGGTTGTCATGAAGAGGGCGAGCGCGAAGGGGCCCTCGGGAAGGTCGGGCGTGCAGTGCACGATCGCGTTCGGGTTGATCCACGCCTCGGCGAGGCGGTCGCGGATCGCGCGCGCGTGGTGGAAGTCGAACGCATGCGCGGCGACGCGCTTCGGCCATTTTTTCTCCGTCTCGAGCGGCAACCAGCCGCTGCGGTTGCCGGCGATGAGCACCCGGGCGCCGTCGGGTACGGCGAGCGCGGGCAGGAGGTCGAGCAGCGCCGCCTCGGCGTAGGTGAGCTTGCGGGTTTCAGCTGGCTTGGGTTTGGGCATCGAGGGCATCCGTTCCTTTCACGGCGGCGCCGAGGGCGGCCGCCTCCTTCGCGAAGTCCTTGTCGTCCGTGACGACGGTCACGGCGTGGTTGAGTCCGAGGATTTTCCGCATGCGCAGGTAGTCGCACACCATGCGGTCCGCGCGGTGCGCGCCCGTGCCGCCCGTGTAGCCCACGCGCAGACGTCCGTCCGCCTCGGCCTCGGCGCTCATGCTGGAGCCGTCGAAGAGCGCCCACGCGTGGAGGCGCGGGTCGGCCGCC
>JAFRNO010000315.1 GCA_017430155.1 Kiritimatiellia bacterium
GCTGTTCGAGAGCGGCGACTGCGAAGTCGGCGATCTCATCAAGGCTGACGGGAAGCCGAGGGCCGGGACGATGAAATGGGCCGTGGGCGTCGAGACGAACGCCCCGGACAGGTATGGGATAAACGTGATATGGGGGAAGGTCTCGTTCGTTGCCGACCTGACGAAGCAGGGGAAGCCGAAGAGGCCCTACGTCGGCATGTTCGCCACGAACCTCCCGGTCATGGGCGTCGACAAGGCGGACGAGATATTCTGCTGGGGGCGCAGGCGGTGGAACATCGAGAACGTGTTCAAGGAGCAGAAGCACGGCGGGCTCGGCCTCAAGCACCGGTTCGTGAACGCCACGAACGCCAACAAGACCTGGTACTACCTCATGCAGATCGCCTGGACGCTGTGGCAGATGTTCCAGAGGGGTTTCCTGCTGCGGCTCGAGGCCGGATGTCGCAAGATGACGCAGTTCCTCTGGTGCGAGGACATGCGCACGTACATCAGGCACTTCGGATGCGCCATGCTTGTTCCCCGCTACAGGCTCATGTGCCGCACGCATCTCTGACGGCGCAACGGGCGCGGCGGTTCCGTTAACACAGCCGAGGTCGTCGAGCTCCCCGCACGGGCGTGGGGGGAAGGGGGGGCTGTCATCCGATCCGGCGGCAGATGCGACAAAATTGTCGGAACGCCTCAAAGACCGAGCCCGGGGCGTGGGATGGTGAAGATGCGGGTCGGTATTTTTGGAATGTCTGGTTAAGCGCATTATTGCATTCCACCGGCGGCGGCTTTATGCTACAATACGCGCATGATTGATTTGACACCATCCCAGAAGAAGACCGTGGCTGCAGGGGTTACGGTCGTGGCCTTTTCGTTCATCGTGGCGTTCGTCCTGGCCCTCGGATGGGTTCTTGTGAAGTTCCTGTCCTTCGCCTCGTCGGCGATTACGCCGGTCATCATGGGCCTTTTCCTTGCGCTGCTGTTCAAGCCGTATTACGAGTGGATCAGGAGCCGTTGCCGCAACCCCACGCTATCGGTTGTCCTGATGCTGCTTTCCGTCTTGGTGCCCTTGGGCCTCGTTGTGGGGTTCGGCGGTTCGTTCATCGTCGGGCAGGCCAAGAACTTCATCTCCCATGCGCCGACAATCGTCGCGCGTGCGAGCGCCTGGGTGAACGGGCAGTTCCCGTACGCATGGGACACCCTTCAGCAGTTCGGCGCGGATTCGGAAGGGGCGCTGGCGCTGTTCCTCCGCGATCCCGCGCGCTTTTCGGACGAAGGCATCAAGATGCTGAGCGGCCAGTACGGGGGGGCCGCGATGAAGGCGGGCGTGGGCGTGCTCAAATACGTGATGGGGATGGTGTCCTGGCTCGTCACGTTGATCTTCTTCACCTTCTTCCTCACACGCCCGTCGATGACGGGGACCGACTACGTGCGCGAGTTGCCGTTCCTGAAAGACGAGACGAAAAAATTTGTCGCCAAGCAGATTGACACGTTCACGGACATCCTCGTGAACTTCTTCCAGCGGCAGGTCGTCATCTGCCTGATCGAGGGAGTCCTCTACGGCACGGGTTTCATGCTGGTGGGCGTGCCCTACGGCTTCCTCCTGGGCTTCCTGCTGGGCGTGCTCAACCTCGTGCCGTTCCTTGGCACGATCCTGTGCCTGCCCATCGTCCTGCCCGTCGCGTACTTCGGTGACGGCGGCAGCATGCTCCGCCTCATCCTGGCGCTCTCCGTGTGGCTCGCGGGCCAGTTCCTCGACGGCTATCTCATCACGCCGAAGATCCAGGGCGAGAAGACGGGCCTTGGTTACGCGGGCGTGATCTTCAGCTTCTTCTTCTGGGGAGTGGTGTTCCACTCGATGCTGGGATTGCTCCTCGCCATCCCGCTGTCCGCGTGCTGCGTGGTCCTCTGGCGCGCTCTCAAGGAAAGATACATCAAGGGAGTCATTTAATTGCAGAAACAGTTCAACAAATCGGGCGATCGGGGATTTCAGGGAAAACGGCCGCGCTTTTTCAAGCACCGGCACCGTCACGGCAAGCCGAAGCCGCATTTCGGCCTCGCCGAGAAGGACGTGCAGCCGAAGATCCCCGAGCTGCCCAAGGACCCGCCCCCGGCGGCGTACGAGGCGAACGTGTTCGGCAAGCTGGACGCACGCCTCCAGTACGCGATCGCCGACGCGGGGTACGCGATTCCCACGCCCATCCAAGAGAAGGCCATCCCGCCGCTCCTCGAGGGCCGCGACCTGATCGGCTGCGCGCAGACCGGCACGGGCAAGACGGCCGCGTTCATGCTGCCGATCCTCCACAAGCTGGTGGTGGAGAATGACAAATTACGAATGACGAATGACGAATCGCGCATTGACGGGGGAGAGAGGAAGGAAGAGGCGGGGCACCCGCGTGCGCTGATCCTCTCGCCCACGCGCGAGCTCGCCGCGCAGACCGCCGAGAACAACGCCGCCTACTCGAAGTACACGGGGACGCCCTTCGCGGTTGTGTTCGGGGGCGTGTCGCAGTTCCCGCAGGTGAAGGCGCTCCAGAAGGGCGCCGAGGTGGTGATCGCCACGCCCGGGCGCCTCATCGACCTCATGACGCAGGGCGTGGTGTACCTCGACCGTGTGGAGCTGTTCGTGCTCGACGAGGCGGACCGCATGCTCGACATGGGGTTCCTGCCGGACATCAAGCGCATCATCTCGAAGCTCCCGCCGAACCGTCCGCCCGCCGGCGCGACGTCCGCGGGCACGGGCGGCAAGCTGCGCCAGTCCATGTTCTTCAGCGCCACGCTCTCGCCCGAGATCCTCCACCTCGCCGGCGAGCTCGTGTACGACCCGATCCAGGTGATGGTGTCGCCCGAGGCGCCGACCGTGGACAAGATCGAGCAGTCGTGCATGCTCGTGGAGAAGGGCAACAAGGACAACCTCCTCATCCACCTCCTCGAGAACCACCCCGAATGGTACCGCGTGATCGTGTTCGCGCGCACGCGCCACGGCGCGGACCGCGTGGAGCGCAAGCTGTCGCGCCGCGAGATCCCCGTGGCGGCCATCCACTCGGACAAGACGCAGAACCAGCGCACGCGCGCGCTGAAGGGCTTCAAGGAGGGCAAGGTGCGCGTGCTCGTGGCCACGGACATCGCCTCGCGCGGCATCGACGTGTCGGGCGTGGACCTCGTGGTGAACATGGAGTTGCCCGTCGAGACGGAGAGCTACGTGCACCGCATCGGCCGCACGGCCCGCGCAGGCGCGGGCGGCGCGGCGATCTCGTTCGTCGCGCCCGAGGAGCGTGGCCTTCTGAAGGCCGTCGAGCGCTTCATACGCAAGACGATCCCCGTCGACCGCGACCAGCCGTTCCACTCGGCGGAGGCGGACCGCAAGACCGGCAAGGCCAACGAGGGCCTGCCGCAGGCGCCGTGGATCCGCGGCGGCGAGCGCAACCGCAACGGCGTGCAGCGCCATCCCGGCGCGCACTTCTTCGATGGGCCGGGGAAGAAGCACAAGGGCAAGAAATTCGTGCACCCCGCGAACGCCAACCGCTCGCACCGCAAGCGCACGAACTTCCAGGGACGCCGCCAGCCCGACTTCGGCGGCAAGTAAACGCGGAAAAACGAAAAGTCAACCGTCATGTTCGGCAATGAGACAATAAGCGAAAGAAAGGACGGCGGAGCTTGTTGCTCCGTGCGTCGGCGCGGATTCGTGGCGGGCGCGGTGGCGCTTGCCGCGCTGCGCACGCGGGCGGACTGGCTGAAGTTCTTCCGCCGCGACAGGGAGGAGCCCGAGGATTTCCACGTCCTGCGCCGTCCGTTCGGCTCGGACCCGACGCGGGAAATATCTCTCCTCGGCTGCGGCGGCGTGCGCCTGTGCGTGGAGCACAGCAACCAGAACAGGATCGACCGCGAGCTCGCCGCGGAGATCTTCGACTACAGCTACCGCCACGGCGTGAACTTCTTCGACACGGGCTACGTCTACCACGGCGGCGACAGCGAGAAGTTCCTGAACGAGATTCTCGTGAAGTATCCGCGCGAGAGCTTCTTCTTCACGGACAAGATGCCGACGTGGCACGTGAAGACGCTGGACGACGCGAAGCGCATCTTCAAGGAGCAGTGCGAACGGACCGCCGCGCTCGGCTACTTCGACGTCTACATGCTCCATTCCCTCTCGAATCGCAAACAGTACGACCAGGTCTACCGCAAGTTGGGCGTGCTCGACTACTTGAAAGACATGGTTGCGGCCGGCAAGATCCGGCGGATCGGCTTCTCCTACCACGGCACGCACGAGTTCCTCGCCGAGCTGGTGGAGGAGTTCCCGTGGGCGCTCACGCTGATCCCCTTCAACGGGGTGGAGCCGAAGGGCGAGGCGAACCGCAAGGTGCTGGCGGCGAAGAAGATTCCGATCTTCGTGATGAGTCCGCTCGGCGGCGGGCGCCTCGCGCACCTGAACACGCCCGCGCGCCGGCGCCTGGAGGCGGCGAAGCCGGGCAGCACGCCGGCGGAATGGGGCATGCGCTACGCCGCGTCCTTCGAGGGGATGCAGACCGTCCTGAGCGGCATGTCGCAGGTTGAGCAGGCCGTTGAGAACGTGCGCACGTTTTCGCGCGAGCGGTTCGCGAAACTCACCGAGGCGGACTTCGCGGTCTATCGGGAGGCGATCGACCTCTACAAGAAGTTCCAGCCCGTCGCCTGCACCAACTGCCGTTACTGCGAGTGCCCCTACGGCATCCAGATCCCCGAGGTGTTCACCTGGTGGAACTCGTTCAAGGGCGAGGGACGCATTCCGGAGGACGATGGCGGCCCGAACGATTCGCAGGAACTGCGCCGCGCGTTTCTCGTGAGCTACTACAACACGATCCCCGCGTCGGCGCGCGCGGACCGCTGCATCGGGTGCAAGAAATGCAAGGAGGGATGCCCACAGTGGGTGTTCAGCATCCCAGTCGAGATGGAGAAGATCGCCGCTACGGTCAAGCACGTCCGCGAGGTCTA
>JAFRNO010000041.1 GCA_017430155.1 Kiritimatiellia bacterium
ACCGAATACGCCCCCAACGGCTACCGCGTCGACTACGTCGTCACGACCTCCTCCGACCACTACAGCCTAACCTTCAACGGTATACGCGAGTACGTGGCCGTCACCAACTCCGTCTCCACCTACGACCTCCTCGGCCGCCTCGTCACCACCGCCGTCCCCGCTGGGGGAAGCGGCTCCGGCTGGATCGTCACCTCCAACGCCTACGACGGCGCCTCCGACCGCATTCTCACCTCCACGCGCACGGCGGGCGACATCGTCCGTACCACGCACTATCTCTACAACGACTGGGGCGAGCAGGTTGGCACCGTCCTCGACGGAATCACCAACCGTACCGATGTCACTTACGCCCAGTTCTCAAACGAATGGTGGAAGGTTGAGACCACAACCGTCGTCGGCCCGTCCACCAATTCCCTCACCGTCACCCGCACACAGCTCACCGGCCTCTCCAATTCCTGCCGCCGCCATACGGTAACCCTGACTGGGAACGCCGCCATCTTGGCGGCGACTGGTGGAACGGGCGTCTCGCCCGTTGTCCGCGCCACTACCGAAACCCTGGTCACCTACGACCCCGACACCGGCATCGAAACCGAAACCGTCACCTCCATCGTCGCCCCGACCGTCATCCGCCGTTACCTCCACGGCGTCCTCCTCTCCACCGAAACGACAGGCGAAACCACCTTCAACGCCTACGACGCCTTCGCCCGTATCGCCGCCACGAGCAGAACGGCCGGTACCCCTGGGGGAAGCGGCGTCTCGCCGCTTCAGGCATTCACCTACGCACCCCACGGCGATCTCCTCGCCACGCACACCTACACCAACGGCACCGACTACACAACCGAATCCTACGCCTACGACATGCTCGGCAACCGCATCGCCACCACTGATGCCCACGGCAACGCGATCTACAAATCCTACGATCCGTTCGGCCGCGTCACCGCCGAATGGGGCGCGACCTATCCCGTGCTTTACACCTACGACACGGGCGGCCGCCGCACCTCCTTGACCACGTTCCGCACCACGGGAGGGTCGCAGCTTGTCGCGACCGACGGCGACACGACCACATGGACATACGATCCATTCACGGGTAACTGTCTCTCCAAAACATACGCGGACGGCTCCACAGTCGCCTACACCTACACGCCCGACAACCTTCTTCTCCGCACGACCTATCCGAGCGGCAAATGGAACGAAAACGTGTACGACGCCCAACGCCGTCTCTGCGGTGTGGTATACTCTTCTTCCAACATGGATTACGAACTCCAGCTCGACGCCTACGGCAACGCCACTTATGTGTCAAACGCAGTTGCAACAGCCGAATGCGTGCTGTCCGACTCTGGCAAGGCCACGAACGAAACGCAAGCGGTTGGTAATGTTATTGCCGCAATGTCTCGATTCTTCGACGGGGCTGATCGATTGAACGCCCTTGCCATGCCCGATGCCGACTATGGTGTTGACTATGGCTATGACGCAGACGGAGACATTGATATCGTATCCAATTCTCTTGCGGTTGTGCAGTATCTTTATTCTCCTGACAAGCGCGATGCAGGGTATTCCGTCAATCTTGCAAACGGCACGACGGTTGTCCGCCACCTCGCCCGTGATGACTACCGCCGTTCTCTCGTGACCAATATCACGACAACCGTGAACGGCACGGCGGTCGAGACTTCGGATTACGGCTACGATGCTGTCAGCCGCCCGGTTCTTCGCAACGCCGACACGTTCGGCTACAACGCACGCAACGAGGTGACTTCTGCTGTAATATCTGGTATTCCCACCGCATACGGCTATGACGACATCGGCAACTCGACCAACTGCCCCGCGAACTGCCTCAACCAATATGTCCCGCCTGTGGGAGGGACTCCATTCCTTGCGTCCGCCGCATACGATATTGACGGCAACATGACGCAGTGCGGCAATTGGTCTTATACATACGATGCAGGGCATCAGCTGAAATCCGTGTCGTCAAACGGCGTGCTGCTCGTGACAAACTACTACGACGCAAGATCGCGCCGCGTACGAAAGGTCACACCTAATGCGACCACGACGTTCTTCTACGATGGCTGGAATCTCATCGAGGAGCGTGTTTCATACGCGAATGGAACTTCCTCTGTAATTCGTTATTACTGGAGTAAGGATCTCTCGGGGACTTTGCAGGGCGCAGGCGGCGTCGGCGGGTTGCTCTATTTGACCGTTGACGGCGCGATCTACATTCCCTGCTACGACAACAACGGTAACATAACACGTTACCTCGATGCCAACGGCAACACTGTCGCTCAGTACACCTACAACGCCTTCGGTAATTTCATATCCAAGACCGGCCCCCTTGCCGACTTTTTCCGCCACAGCTTCTCTACAAAGTACTTTGACCTCGAAACCGGCCTCTACTACTACGGCTACCGCTTCTACCATCCCATCCTCATGCGCTGGCTCAACCGCGATCCAATAGGAGAGTCTGGAGGTTTGGGATTGTACTCATTTTGTGAAAACAACGGAATTGTAAAGGTGGATCCATTAGGACATGCTGTTTATCTTGTTCTGGCAGGGATGGAATATCGTGCAAATGTGTTTGAGAAACAGAAGAACAACATGGCAACTGCTATGAGAACAGCGCGCCAAGCGTTGGTAGATCTCAGTTCACTTACAGAAAAGCAGTTTAGGTGTTTGAAAAGGAAAAGGGCTGTGTTTTTTAATCAACACCATTTTTCAGGGACGCTGGAAGAATACAAAAAGCGAATCGAACATGAACTTAAGTCCTATGTCAGGGTGTGTCGAAGTTACTCTGAGTCGGTTTCGACGATAAGGCACATGGCAAATCAAGTGGAGAAGGACTGGGACTGCTTAGTCTACTTTGCGCATGGTAGCGATGGCCAAAGACTGGGGCTTCAAACGATGCTGTCATTTTCGGAAGGGAATTACGATCAACGGGCAGCACTTGATGAAGTGTCTAGAAATATGATTTCATCTGTGGGCTCAAAACTCGTGATTTCATGTTATCAAACATGGGATGGGCATGGAGCGAAACCGCTTCATGTCGAAACGATAACGCATGAATTCCCTCGGGCAAAGTTTATTGTTTCAGGTGCGAAGACAATTCTCAGCTATACCACGCACAAGATTACGAGAGGAGTGAAATGATGCATGTCTCTTGTTTAGGCGCATTAAGGTTTCTTGTTGTTTCATGGTGCCTCTTTGGTTTTGCGGCTTGTAAGCAAAATCAATTCGGATCTTTAAATAGGCAGATAAAAATGAAGAAGAATACAATTCCTATTTCTGCCAATGATTCCAAAACCATTCCTTCTGTTACAGTAAAACCAGTAATCACCCAATCTAATGGCGAGAAAAAAACTAGAACATCTCATGGAGAATTGTTTGAATGCAATTGCTGGATAAAGGATCAGAAAATATACTGTATGCTTATCAATCGTTCTTCTTCGTGTGTCTTATACAATCATCAAGAAGATGGACCTGTTTCTTATCTTTATTACGTTGATAAAAAAGGCTGCCTAGGAATGGTAACTCCTGGATTGTGTGATTCGATATACTTTCCACACCTTGTCGCATTATACCCCGTGGACAACGATTTCAATTGCGGTTCTAGCCATATTTTTACAATATCCATCCCGTCGGATTGTAAAAAGATAGAGTCCCTTACATTTGAGATTAGTTACGTGCCTTTCTCGGAATTTGAGAAAATACATGACATTAATGATTTATGGGTGGTCTTTATGCGCAACACGGCTAAAGTGAGAGCTGTATTCGATCAAAGCCTAAATGGATCGTCTAAATGATATCATTATTGAGTGCCACCCAAATTTTGTGGAATTGATTTCGGAGTTAAACCATGAAAAGAACCGTGTGCGTCTTGATTTGTCCGGTTTTATGATAGGTTTACACTTTGTTGAAGAGACAGCCGCTAGGTCATGGAGAATTTTATGAGTGCATCGCAAAAACAAGCCGCACGCAAGTTCGTGGAATACTGGACATTTCGGCCGAAAAGTGAGAAAAGCCGTACACAGGGAGTTCCGAAGTCATGACGTTTTGCTATACTATCCGCCGTGAAATCATGGCATGAAATCCGAAAAGCGGCGACGGCGTTCTCGAAGCGCTGGAAGAACGCATACGACGAGAAGAGCCAGGCGCAGAGCTTCCTGAAGGAGCTCTTCGTCGTGTTCGGCGTCGACACAGTGGTGTTCAACGCGTTTGAGCACCGTGTCAAGTTCACGGATGGCTCGCAGGGCTACGCCGACTGCTTCTGGCAGGGCAGGATCCTCGTGGAGATGAAGTCGGCGGGAAAGGATCTCGACGCCGCCTACCAGCAGGCGATGGAGTACGTGCGCACGCTCCCGCCCGCCGACTACCCCCACGCCGTCGTCGTGTCGGACTTCCAGCGCTTCCGCTTCTACAACCTCGAAAAGGACAACGCCCTCACCGAGTTCGCCCTGAAGGACCTGCGCAAGTACGTGACGCTCTTCGGCTACATGATCGGCGCGGACGATGGGGGCGAAATACGCGAACAGGACCCCGTGAACCGCAAGGCCGCCGAGCAGATGGCCCGCCTCCACGACGCGATGAAGGCCGTCGGCTACATGGGACACCCGCTTGAAGTCTATCTCGTGCGCCTCCTCTTCTGTCTCTTCGCCGAAGATACCGGCATATTCAAGCCAGACCAGTTCTCGCGGTTTGTCGTTCAGCGCACCGCCGTTCACGGCGGTGATCTCGCCCAGCAGCTCGCCGCGCTTTTCGAGACCCTCAACACGCCGCCGGGACGGCGGCTCTCCATACTTGACGAGTCGCTTGCGAACTTCCCCTACGTCAACGGCGGACTGTTCGCCGAAATGCTGCCAATCGCCGCGTTCTCCGCCGAGATGCGCAAGGCGCTTCTCGACTGCGCCGCGCTCGACTGGTCGAAAATATCCCCCGCCATCTTCGGCGCGATGTTTCAGGGCGTGATGGACGAGAAAGCCCGCCACGACCTCGGCGCGCACTACACGGCGGAAGAGTACATCCTACGGCTCATCCGCCCGCTCTTCCTCGATGCCCTCCGCGCCGAGTTCAACGCGATTTGCGCCCTGAAGGGCAGGGCAAAGGAAACGCGGCTCACGGCCTTCCACGAGAAGATCGCCTCGCTCACGTTCCTCGACCCCGCCTGCGGATGCGGCAACTTCCTCCTCATCGCCTACCGCGAACTGCGCCGTCTTGAAATGGACGTGCTGGAGGAGCTTCACAGGGACGACCCCGAACAGTTCCTCGACATCTCCCAGTTGTGCAAGGTCAGCGTGTCGCAGTTCTACGGAATCGAGATCGAGCAGTTCCCCGCCGAGATCGCGAAGGTCGCGCTGTGGCTCATGGATCACCTCTGCAACATGGAGGTCGCCGACCGGTTTGGCCAGAACTTCGCCCGCATCCCGATCACGGACTCCCCGCACATCGTCTGCGCGAACGCGCTCACGACCGACTGGCCGCGCACGGACTACACTCTCGGCAATCCGCCGTTCAACGGTGCCCGCACGATGACGAAGGACGCGAAACACGACCTCGAAGCCGTGTTCAAGGGCGTAAAAGGCGCGGGCAATCTTGATTTCGTCACGGCGTGGTTCAAGAAAGCAAGCGAGACTGATTCCCTCTGCGCGTTCGTTGCCACGAATTCCGTTTCGCAGGGCGAACAGGTGCCGATACTCTGGAAGAACATCAACGTCGAAATTGATTTCGCCTACCGAACCTTCAAGTGGCACAACGTGGCGAAGAACGTGGCCGGCGTCTCTTGTGTGATAATCGGGTTCCACGCGAAGGGAAGCGACAAGAGTGTCGCTTCCCCGAATCGCGCCCACATAGGGGAAGCGGCGCTCTCGCCACTTCGATCCAAAACCATCTACATCCCCAACATCAAAGACAGTAAAAAGCCGCCAGAAGTCAAGCTCGCCACACGCATCAACGGCTATCTCATCGACGGGCCAGACACCTACATGGAAAGCCGCTCGACCTCGCTCGACCCGCTTCCCGACATCGGCATCGGTTATCAGCCCATCGACGGCGGCAACTATCTCTTCACGCCACAGCAGCGCGACGAGTTTCTCGCCCGCGAGCCAGCAGCCGAGCCGTTCTTCCGCCTGTGGTTCGGTGCGGATGAGTTCATCAAGCGCAGGGAACGCTGGTGCCTCTTCCTCCGCGATGCCTCGCCCGTCCAGTTGAGCAAGTTGCCTCTTTGCCGCGAACGCATCGAGGCCGTGCGCCAGTTCCGCCTTGCAAGTACAAGGGCGGGTACACGCAAACTGGGGAAAACGCCGACGCTTTTGTCGGGTGAAGACATGCCAACTAGCGAGTTCATCCTCATACCGCGCCATTCGTCGGAGAATCGTGAATGGATTCCGATGGGCTTCATGTCGCCCGATGTCATTGTCGGCAACGCCTGCCTTATCGTGCGCGACGCGACACACTACCATCTTGGCATTCTGATGTCGCGGATGCACATGGCATTCACGCACACGGTGTGCGGGCGGCTTGAATCGCGGTATCGCTACTCGAAGGATGTCGTGTACAACAACTTCCCGTGGCCGGATAAGGGAAGCGAGAGTGTCGCTTCCCCGAGCGCGCCCATCGGGGAAGCGGCGCTCTCGCCGCTTCAAGCCGCCATCGCCGCCGCCGCGAAAGAGGTGCTGGATGTGCGCAAGCGTTTCATGGACGCCGATCCCGAATGTTCGCTTGGCATACTCTACATGCCCGACACGATGCCGCCCGACTTGCTCTTCGCACACGAGAAACTGGACGCGCTCGTTGACAAGGCATACGGTCTTTCGCCGTCCTGCACCGACGCCGACCGCGTCACCCACCTTTTCAAGCTCTATGCGGAAAAGGCGGCAGACCGCTAACGAAAAGGAAAAAGAAACATGGAAATGAACGAGTATGAATTGGCAGGGGTTGAGGTGATTGCACGGGGGGTGTGCGTGCAGGACGGGAAGATTCTGCTGTGCAAGGCGAAGGGCGGGGCAACCACCTACCTGCCGGGCGGACACATCGAGTTCGGCGAAACCGGTCGTCAGGCGCTCGTGCGCGAGGTGAAGGAGGAACTCGGCGTCGACGCCGAGACGGGCGCGTTTCTCGGCGTGGTGGAGAACGCCTTCAACCAGCACGGCAAGCCGCATGCGGAAATCAACCTTGTCTATGAGCTGAAGTTGCCGGCGACAACCCCTGCCCGGGCGCGAGAGGACTGGATCGAGTTCGAGTGGCGCGACCGCGCGCATCTCGACGACCTCCTGCCCGCCGCGTTTCGCCGTCTGTCGACCGATTTGACCACCCCCTTTGCGCCGTGACGCCCATGCGCTCCCTCTCGCTCGTTATTCCCGTCTACAATGCGCCCGACCTTGCGCGGGCCGCGGCGGCGGCTGTTCCCGAACTGGCGCGCACGGCCGAGTCATGCGGCTTTTCGCTCGTCGAGACGATCTTCGTGGATGATGGCTCCTCGCCGCCATTGACGGTGGACGTTCCGGATTGCCACGTGCTGCGCGTCGACGTGAACGCCGGGAAGGGCGCGGCCGTGCGGCGCGGGGCGCAGGAGGCGAAGGGCGAGTGGGTGCTGATGAGCGATGTGGACATGAGCGCGCCGTTTGCCGAGTTCGCGCGCCTGGCCGGACACGCGGACGCCTGGATGGTCTGCGGGTCGCGCCATGGGCGCCCCGGCATGCCGTTCGTGCGCCGATTGCTTTCCTGCCTGTTCCATGTTTTCGTGTGGTGCATCGGCGTGCGTGGCGTGCATGACACGCAGTGCGGGTTCAAGCTGTTCCGTATGGACGTGATGCGCGCCGTGTTCGAACATCAGCGGATCATGCGGTTCGCGTTCGACGTGGAGCTGATCCGCCGCGTCGTCGCGGCAGGCGGAAAGGTGGTCGAGGTGCCGGTCGAGTGGAAGGGCGGTTCACGCAGTTCTCTGCGCGTCCTCCGCGACGCCCCCCGCATGCTCTGGGACCTTCTCCGCATCCTTTTTCACGGCACCCGATAACGAAGGTGCCGGAAAAGCGGGTTGGGGGACTCATTCGGCGAGCAGCACGCGCGTTTCGCCTTTGGCGAGCTTGAGGGGGAGAACCGACCCTAGACCGAGCGGCTGGCCGCTGATGGCGTCGCGGATGCGCTGGGCGGCGGGGAAGCGCAGGTGGAGTGTCGAATCCTCCATCGCCTGAACCTCGAGCACGCAGACGCCGTCGCGTATGCGCGTCGCCCACAGCGTGGCCTTGCCGACTTCGTTCTCCGGCAGGTACAAGTGGACGCCCGCAAGCGCGGCGAGACGGTGGAGGAGCGGCGCCGTGAGTTCGGGCTTGGACACGAATACGTCCGCGCCCGCGCCGTGGCGGCGCACGACAACGCTCGGCGAGCCATCGGGAAAGCGCTCGAGGATTTCCTCGGGCTTCGCATCCGTGACGGTGAAGAGCGCCTGGTCGACTGGCTTCGCGAGCGGCTTGAAGCGGAAGCCCGTGAGGCGCGTCATGCGCGCGAGGTCGGGGACGCCCTCGTTGTCGCGCCAGCCAGGCGCCCAGCACCAGACGCGCATCGCGGGATGCGTCTCGCGTTGCCGCGCGAGGGCGTCGATCTTCGCGTCGGAGAGCGACCAGCAGCTCTGGAATACCTGGAGCTTCGCCGTGAGGGGCTTCTGGCAGACGTCGAAGAGGAGGTACTGCCCGTGCGGCGCGCCGCAGCGGTTCACCGCGCCGCGGGCGCGCGAGACGAGTCCGCCGTTCACGGGGTTGGCCTTGCCGGCGACCTGGATCATGGACTCCTCGTCCTGGATGAGGGCGATCTCTGGCGTGAAGGGCGCGGTGCGCGTGAGCATCTTCCTCTCAAGCGGCATCAGGCCGCGCTGGACGTCCCACAGCTCTTTCGAGTCGTACCATCCCATGCCGGGCAGGTCCATCCACCAGCTGCCGAAGCCGCGGATCGCCTCCTGCGCCGTGTTGCGGAGCATCACGCTGCGCGACTGCGGGAGCGTCACGAGCGTGCCTTCCTGCACGTAGGCTTCCGACCGGTGGTCGAGGTGGGTGCGCGTGTCGTCCTCGTTCAGCCACAGGACGCCGTTGCGCATCACGGTCTCGCCCGCGCTCATGTTCGGCGCGGAGCCGCAGAACGCGCGGTCGAAGTAGGAGATCGGCGAGCAGAGGATGTCGATGGAACCGTTCGCTTTCTTCAGCAGGTTCTCCATGCCGTAGTGTCCGGAGTTTGCGGGGCCGTAGCGGTGCGCCGCGAACTCCCACGCGTAGCCGTAGAAGAACACGACGAGCTTCCTGCCCTCTGTCGCGGCACGGCAGGCGCGCGCGAGTTCGGCGACGAAGTCCGTCATCTCCTGTTGCTGGAAGCGGTTGAACTCGATGCAGCGCCGTTGTGTGACGGGATCGAGCAGGTGGCGCTCGTTTTCGCCGGCGAGGCGCGCCGAGACGGGCGGCACCTCGGCGGCCGGGTCGCCCGTCCACGCGCGGAACGCGGCGAGGGTCTGGGGATCGTAGCCGTTCATCTTGTTCCACGAGTCGAAGTAGAACCACTCGGCCGTGTTCTGTCCCGTGGGGTGGATGCCGGCGAAGTTGCGCGGGTACTTCTCCATCATGTGGCGGACGAACCGCGTGATGTATGCGACGGCGGTAGCGCGGTAGGGACGGCTGGAGACGGTGGCCATGTCGGGGCGCAGGCCATGTCCCCACACGCCCCGGCCCGTGATGTGCGCGTGCTCGGCGGCGTACTGCATGCGGTGTTCGGGGTTCTTCTCAAGCCACCACTTGGGGGCGTTCACGCTCACGCGCGGGATGAGCAGCACGTTCGGGTTCACCTTGATGAGGGAGTCCGTCAGGGCGTCGAACGCCGTGAAGTCGTCGCCGTCCTTCTTCCAGACATCGGGGATGCCGTACGAGACGAAGTCCACGCCCGCGTCGGCGGCCTTGCGCGCGGTGGAGAGGAGCGTATCGGGCATGTCGGCGCTGGCCGAGAGCGGGAGCTGCGTGTGGACGCCGGAGGGGCTGACGTCGTAGACGCCGGGCAGAATCCACCTACAGCTCTCTCCGCGCGTCTCGAAGCGGAGCGTGTAGACGGCGCCCTTGCGGAAGCGCATGAAATGCGAGTAGAAGTGGTAGTCGGGGTCGGTGCCGGGCAGGCGCCACGGATGCAGCTCCACGGTGCAGACGCCGTTCGAGAAGGTGTGGACGTAGTCGTTCTTCGGCGGCCAGATATTCCAGGTCTTCGCGAACGCCGCGTCGCCGTCGAACGCCCGCTCCATGCCGGTCGCGAACGGCTTGCCGTTCTCCGCGAGGGAGAAGTTCCGCAACTGGGTGCGTCCGGAGGCGGGCTTGTCGAAGCGCAGGTGGACGGTGCCGCGCGCCGTGTCGGCGGGCGGGGTGAAGGTGAGGGTGAAGGGGGTCCAGTCCGTGCCGATCGGGTAGCGGCGCGAGCCGGAGCGTCCCCAGAACATGCGGGGCGGCACGGCCTGGCCGTCCACGTGGATCATCGGCCCGCCGGCGGTCGTGCGCACGCGCACCTCGCGCTGCGGCTCGCCGGCCGCCGTGCCGGCGACCAGTGCGCTTGCAATCAGCAGATGGAAGAGTTTCATGTGCAGGTCTCCTTCTTTGACGGGCACAAGTCTACCATTTCCCGCGCCTCGCGTCCACCCTCCCTAAAACGCGGCAGATTTGGTATAATCCGTTCTGGCAATGCCCCGACCGGGGCGAAAGGAATGATCAAGATGAATGCAAGATGGCTGTTTTTGTCGGTGACAGGCCTGGCGGCGGTCGCGTCCGCGGCAGTGAACAACCCCTACGGCGCGTGCGCGCACGTGACGCGCGGCGAACCGACCGGGCGGACGTGCGCGATGATGCGCCAGGCCGGCATGGGCTGGGTGCGCAGCGACTTCGACTGGCGCGCGATCGAGAAGAAGAAGGGCGTGTGGGACTTCACCTACTTCGACAAGGTGCTCGCCGAGAGCGAGGCGGAGGGCGTGCAGCTCCTGCCGATCCTCGGCTATTCCGTGCCGTGGGCGCATCCCGCGCACGCGCACCTCGACGCCTGGGAGGAGTACGTGCGCAAGGTCGTGACGCACTACGGCAAGCGGCTGCCCGTCCTGGAGGTGTGGAACGAGGAGAACATCCCCGGGTTTTGGAAGGACCCGAACCCGACGAACTACCTCGCCGTGCTGCGGCGGACATACGAGACGGCGAAGAAGATCGACCCGAACGTCCGCATCGCATTCGGCGGCACGGCGGGCGTGCCGTTCAAGTTCATCGAGGGCGTGTACAAGCTCGGCGGCGCGAAGTGGTTCGACATCATGAACATCCACCCGTACTCGCATCCGCGCCGTCCCGAGGGCGCGATGGACGCGCAGATTGAGAAGCTGCGCATCCTGATGGCGCAGTACGGCGACGCGCAGAAGCCCATCTGGATCACGGAGGTCGGCTGGCCCACGCACAGCCTGCGCTTCTCCGAGGGCGGATTGCTGCTGGCGGGACTGAAGGTGGCGCGTCCGGAATTGAAGGCGTGGCGGATGCTGTACGTGCCCGCGCGCACGGACGAGACGGGCGGGGAGGCGGACGAGGCCGTCCGCACCCAGCTGCTCAACGTCCTCCCGAAGGGCTCGCGCGTGGAGGTGTGCCGCTCGCTCGACCTCGCCAAGCGCCTCGCGAAGGGCGACGTGGACGGCGTCGTCTACCCGTTCACGGAGAACTACGCGGCCGACTCCGTGGACGCCGTCTACGCGTTCGTGAAGGCGGGCGGCGTGCTCGTGGACTTCGGCGGCATGCCGATGTGGACCGCCTACCGCGCGGATGCGGACGGCGTGATGCAGCCGGACAAGAAGGCCGAACCGTGGAAGGACCGCCAGCGCCTGCGCATCGCCGAGACGGCGTGGTGGACTGACAAGCGCTATCCCGAGTCGATCCCCGTGCGCCCGACCGCCGCGGCGAAGGGCGTGAAGATCCCGCCGAAGGGGTTCACGGGCGAACGGTTCCTCACGCCGCGCCTGCTCCAGAAGGGCGACGCGTTCATCCCGCTCCTCTCCGCGCCGACGAACGGCATCGAGGCCGCCGCCGCCGCCGTGTACAAGTTCAACAGCGACATGAAGGGCGCGATCGTGGTGAGCGGGCTCTTCGGACGCGGCAGCCACGGCACGAGCAGCAACGACCGCCAGGCGAAGATGGTGGCGCGCGCGCTCGGCATCGCGTTCGCGGAGGGCATCGAGAACTTCTTCTGGTACGAGTTCCGCCAGCCCGACCACGATCCATACGACCCGGAGTCCTACTTCGGCATGGTGCACGACAACTTCGCCCCGAAGCCGGCGTACGGCGCGTACATGACGTTCGTCGACGCGCGTCCGGTCGGCTCCGTGCAGAAGGCCGCCACGTGGCGTTCGGCTGACGGCACGGTCTACTTCCCGCAGTGGACGCGTCCCGACAAGCGCAAGGCGGGCATGATCTGGACGACCAAGGCCGCGCACGAGCGGAATCTGACGTTCACGTCGCCCAACGTGACGTTCCTCGACGTGGCGGGCGCGCGGGTGCGTCCCGAGCGTGCGGGCAACGTCGTGACGCTCACGCTCTCCGACTCGCCCATCTACTTCTTCGGCGGCGAACTGAAGGACTTGCCGTGAAGACGGATTTCATCGCCTTCGCGGCGTCCGTGCTGGGCGTGTCGCCCGACAGGCTCTCGCCTGAGACGGCCTGCGGCGACATTCCCGAATGGGACAGCGTGATGCACCTGCGCCTTGTGATGGAGGCGGAGGCGCGATACGGCGTCTCGATTCCGCTGGAGGCGATCCCGAACCTGCGGACGCTTGCCGACTTTGTCCGTGTAATTGGAGAAGAAAAATGAAAAGCAAGTTAGTATTCGTTGCTGCGATGGCGGCGTTGGCCGCGGGCGCGTTTGAGTGGGACTTCACGAAAGGTTTGCCGGAAGGGGGCAAGCTGCGCGCGTGCGCCGTGCTGGGACCGGATGGGCTTTCCCTCTCGCAGATATCGAGGAACGTGACGGGCAAGGACGCGGCCGGCGCGGAGTTCCCGAAGGTCGAGTTGCCCGAGGCGTTCGTGTTCGAGGCCGAGGTGGTGCCGTTCGTCGCGTGGACGAACGAGGCCGACCGCGCGGCCGCCGCCGGCTCGCGGTCGATGCACGTCTTCGACACGATGGCCGTCAACTACAAGCCGAAGTGCCGCGACAAGGGCCTGCAGGTGATGTTCCAGCAGTCGGGCGAGCGATGGACGGCCGTGCTCTTCGCGGGCCTCGGCGACATGACCTGCCGTCTCACGGGACCTTCCTTTACGCCGAAGGCCGGCGTGCCCGTGCGCCTGCGAATCGAATACGACGCGCTCGGCACCGTCAAGTGGGACCTCGACGGCAAGAAGCAGGAAAGCTACCTCGCGAAAGCCGGGCCGATCGTCCCCGACCCGAAACACCGGCCCGTCGTCGGCGACCGCATCTGCAGTCTCTACTGGCCGTTCAACGGCACCATCCGCCGCATCGCGGTCACGCCGCTCGCGTGCGCGCCGCTCGCGCTGCGTCCCGACGGCCGCCGCGCGTTCGAGCGCGGCGAGACGAACGCCGCGTTCGCCGTGTCGGCGTTCTACCGCGGCCCCGGCAGTCTGACGGATGTCACGTGCGAGATCGACGAGCGCGATCCGTCCGACGGAAAGGTCTACAAGCACATGGAATGGAAGGGCCTTCTGAAACTGGAGGCCGGCAAGTGGACGGAGTTCTTCGTGCGACCCCTTGAGACGCGCCTGCGTCCGGGCAACTACCCCGTCGCTGTCCGGCTCGCGGGCCGCACGCCGGACGGGACGGCGGTTGCCATCACGAACACCTTCGACGTCGCGATCGGTCCCGTCTTCGCGGACCGCATGCCTGCCGTAATGTGGGGATCGAGCGGCACGGACGAGGTGGTGCGCGACTTCGGCTTCACGCACGTGCTGCGCTACGGCGGACTCTCCTCGCCCGAATGCACGCGCGAGCAGGCGCGCCAGCTGACGGACATGTACGACCGCGCGCTCGCGGCCGGCATGCGCACGATGCATTCGCAGGGCGTGCGCTACCCGGACGGGGACGTGGAGAAGTTCTACCGCTGCAAGCGTGACGGGAAGGCTCCCGCGAACGCACGCGAGCAGAAGCAGGCGGAGGTGTCGAACCCCGAGCTCGTGGACTACGCGCGGCGGATCGTCGCCGCCGAGACGGCGCGCGTGGGCGACCATCCCGCGTTCGCAGGCGTGTTGCCGTGTTCCGAGCTGCGCGACCACACGTCGCCCTCGTTCCGCACGGAACACCTGCGCTACAAGGCCGAGACGGGACGCGACGTTCCGCCCGAGGTGACGCGCAAGACGTTCAACCTCAAGGACGCCGAGGCGCGTTTCCCCGACGGCGTAGTGCCGACGGACGACCCGATCTACGCCTACTACAGCTGGTTCTGGGGCGGCGGCGACGGCTGGCCGGGATACACGGGTGCGATTGCGGACGAATACCGCAAGACGGCAGGCCGCTACGGAGACGGCAGCGCCGCGCAGCGGAGGCGCCCCTTCTTCAGTTTCTGGGATCCCGCGGTGCGGTGTCCGCCCAAGTGGGGCTCCGGCGGCGACGTGGACGCGCTCAACCAGTGGGTGTACGCGCAGCCCGAGCCGATGAACGTGGCGGGGCCGGCGGAGGAGATCCTCGCAATGGTGGCGGGACGTCCTGGCCAGCACCCGATGATTATGACGCAGCTCATCTGCTACCGCGCCCGGCTCGCGCCGTCGAACGTGGTCGTGTCGCCTCTGCCCGTCTGGGTGCAGAAGCGTCCGCGCGCCGGTTTCCCCACCATCCCCGCGGACGCGCTGCAGGAGGCGGTGTGGTCGATGATCGCGAAGCCCGTGAAGGGCATCATGTTCCACGGTTGGGGCACGATCGCCGAGACGGGCAGCGAGACTGGTTACACCTACACCTCGCCCGAATCGGCCGAGCGCCTGCGCCAGCTGCTGAACGGACTCGTCGCGCCGCTCGGTCCTACGTTGAAGAACCTCGGCCGCGAGGAGCCCGAGGTGGCCGTGCTGGAGAGCTTCGCCACGGCGGCGATGGGAGGTCCGGCCTCATGGGGCTGGCTCTCGCCCGCGATTACCTTCTGTCAGCGCGCACGTCTCGACCCGCGCGTCGTCTACGAGGAGACGATCCTGCGCGACGGGTTCGGGCGCACGAAGATCCTCTACGCGCCGCAGTGCCGGTTCCTCTCCGCGCCCGTGGTGGAGAAGGTGAAGGCGTTCCAGAAGGCGGGCGGCATCCTCGTGGCGGACGAGAACCTGCTGCCGGCCCTCAAGGCGGACATCGTCGTGCCCGTGATGGCGTACAAGACGCCGCCGAAGTCCGACCACGCCGAGGACGTGGACGCCGCCACGAAGACGATGGTGAACACGGCGGCCCGCCGCTTCACCGCCAATGCGAAGGAATGGATGCTCGCCGAGGCGGAGAAGCTCCGTGCGGCGCTCGCGTCGAAGTGCGCCTACGCGCCGAAGGCGGACAGCTCCAGCCCGGAGATCGTCACCTACTCGCGCGCGTGGCGCGGCACGCCCTACGTGTTCGCCCTAAACGACAAGCGCACGTTCGGCGACTACGTGGGACAGTGGGGCCTCACGATGGAGAAGGGCCTGCCGTTCGCGGGCGAGGTGACGCTCGCCGATCCCGAGGGGAAGATTGGCGCCGTGTACGAGCTTTCGCGCGGCGGTGAGGTGAAGTTCGTGCGCAAGGAGGGTGGCGGCGGACGCAATAAATTGCGTCCCTCCCGTTTGGGAGATGTCGTAGTGCCGATTTCATACGACACAAATGACGGACGGCTGCTTCTCTTCCTGCCGCGCAAGATCGCCTCGGTGGAGGCGGATGTGGCGAAGGTTGGAGACGCGCTGAACGTGACGATGACGGTGCGCGATGCGGCAGGCGACCCCGTGCAGGCGCTGTTGCCGGTCGAGATTCGCGTCTACGACGCGGCGGGACGCGAGCTGGACGGCGCGGGTTATGCCTGCGCGACGGGCGGCACGTGCCGGCTCACGGTACGCACGAACCTCAACGACGCGCCCGGCGCGTATCGGATCGTCTGCCGCGACCGCGCCTCCGGCCTTATGAGCGAGAAACACATGTCCGCACGATAACGCCGCGGAGACCTCAAACCGATTTTTTTGAAGTTTCCCCCTTGCGCCTAGGGCGGGGAATGTGGTATACTATGCGCCGTTTTCCGATGAGGGCCTGTAGCTCAACTGGATAGAGCATCAGACTACGAATCTGAGGGTTGTAGGTTCGACTCCTGTCAGGCCCGCCATTCGGAGGACGCCAGATTGCGGGGTGGAGCAGCCTGGTAGCTCGTCAGGCTCATAACCTGAAGGTCGTTGGTTCAAATCCAGCCCCCGCTACCAATTTACAATATGGCAAAAGACGACGATAAAGCGATAGAGGTCACGGGAACCGTCACAAAGGTTCTCCCGGCGACCATGTACAAGGTCCAGTTGGACAACGGGCACGAAGTGCTCGCCCACATCTCTGGCAAGATGCGGAAGTTCTTCATCAAAATCGCGATTGGCGACAAGGTGACGGTTGAAATTTCCCCTTATGACCTCGGGAAGGGGCGCATCACCTATCGTCACAAAGAGCCGCCGCGTCCACAGGCCTGAGGGGGCCATGGCCCGGCATCTTCTTTCCCTGCACGACGTTTCGCTTGCATTTGGAGGAGACCCCGTTCTGGACGGGGTCTCTTTGAATGTAGAGAGCGGCGTCCGCGCGTGCGTCACGGGTCGGAACGGCGAGGGGAAGTCCACGTTGCTGAAGGTCATCGCCGGACGGATCGAGCCGGATACGGGCGAGATCATCCGCGCCCCCGGTCTCAAGGTGGCCTTCCTTGAACAGGAGGTTCCCTCGGATCGTCCGGGCACCGTGAAGGAAATCGCCCGGTCCGACCGGATCATCTCCCAGATGGGTCTCGACCCCGCCGCCGTGTTCAATGCGCTGTCGGGTGGGCTGCGCCGTCGCGTGCTGCTTGCCCGCGTACTGGCCGACGAGCCCGACCTCGTGTTGCTCGACGAGCCGACGAACCACCTGGACGTCGCGTCGATCGAATGGCTGGAGGCGTTCATCCGCCGCCAGACGGAGACGGCGTTCCTCTTCGTCACGCACGACCGCGCGTTCCTGAAGTCGGTCGCGACCTACGTCTACGATCTCGA
This sequence comes from Kiritimatiellia bacterium, assembly GCA_017430155.1. Classification (GTDB taxonomy): domain Bacteria; phylum Verrucomicrobiota; class Kiritimatiellia; order RFP12; family UBA1067; genus RUG572. The sequence goes on from JAFRNO010000041.1 coordinate 17,172, forward strand.
CCGCGGGTTACTCGCCGGCTGGAACTGCGACTACCGCACCTTCCTCCAGCGCAAGGCCGACCTGCAGGCGGACGAGGCGGCTCTCTGGGCCAAGAAGGCGAAGAAGCTCGCGCAGGAGGAGGCGTGGATCCGCCAGGGAGTGAAAGCCCGCCGCACGCGCAACCAAGGGCGCGTGGAGGCCTTGCGCCAGCTGCGACTCGAATTCGCGAACCGCCGTACGGCGCTTGGCACCGCCACGCTGCGGGTGGACTCGGCCGCCGCGTCCGGCGACCGCGTGATCAAGATCGAGGACCTGTCGTTTGCGTACGACGCGGGGCGTCCCGTCGTGAAGGACTTCACGGCGGACGTCCTCAAGGGCGAGCGCATCGGCGTGGTGGGCGAGAACGGCACGGGCAAGACCACTCTCCTGAAGCTGCTCACGGGGGCGCTCGCGCCGACGTCCGGCGCAGTGACGATCGGTACGCGCGTGGAGATGGCGTTCTTCGACCAGCTGCACGCCCAGCTCGACCCGGAGTCGACTGTGAAGGAAGTCGTCGCGCGCGACCGCGACACGGTCACCGTGGGCGGCGTGACGAAGCACGTGTTCGCGTACCTGGCGGATTTTCTCTTCACGCCCGAGCGGGCGCGCACGCCCGTGAAGGCGCTGTCCGGCGGCGAGAAGGCGCGCCTGCTGCTGGCACGGCTCTTCCTCAAGCCCTCGAACCTGCTCGTGATGGACGAACCCACGAACGACCTGGACGTGGAGACGCTGGAGTTGCTGGAGGAGCAGCTGCTCAACTACAAGGGCACGCTGCTCGTCGTGTCGCACGACCGCACGTTCCTTGACAACGTGACCACAAGCTGCTATGTGCTGGCGGGGGACGGCGTGGTGCGTCCGTGCGCGGGCGGCTACGCGGAGGCGGCGCGGCTGCTGAAGCAGGTGCGGGAGGATGAAGCGGCGAGACGCCGCTTCCCCCAGGGGAGGGGCGCAACTTGTTGCGACCGCAGCGGGAGTGACGCGTTTGTCGCGACCGAAGCGGCGGGACGCCGCTTCCCCCAGGAGGACCGTCCCCGGAAGCTCACCTACAAGGAACAACGGGAGCTGGAGGCGTTGCCGGAGAAGGTCGCCGCGCTGGAGGCGGAGATTGCGGAGATTGAAAAGGCGCTTTCCGATCCGTCCCTCTACGCGAAGGACGCGTCGCGCGTAGCCGCGCTGACGGCGCGTCTTGGTCCTGCGAAGGACGAGCTAGACGCCGTCGAGACGCGTTGGCTTGAACTTTCCATGCGATGATGCGTTTGCAAAAAGGCACTATTCAAATCCGTCAGGAATTGGTATAATGCCCATGTCTTGAAAACGACGGCAAACAGACATTCGTCGGTACGGGCGGTTCACACGATGGCGCAGACGGCCATCGCGACGGTTGTTGCTTCCTTTGCCTTGGCGACTGTTCACGCGTTCACCTACTCCGTGAAGTTCTCGACCAATATGGTTACGGTCATGCGTGGCAGAACATCAGAGGCGGAAAAAGTGAACTTCCGCTTTGTCAGCCTCACTGCGGTGGACGGCATCCACTTCGCCAGTCCGACCAACCATGTTCTGTCCTTCGCCGCAGGAGAATCCACGGCGGATATACCGATGATTGAGCTGCCGGTTGCCGCCGTCGAACAGATTGCTGACCGCTACCAGACCGGAACCTCCCGCGAATACGGCTTTGAACTCTATGACGACGAAGGCTATGTCCTTGCGGATGCGACACGGCGGATCAATTTTGGATCGGACTACTCGGTCGGCGGCTCATTTGTGAACCAGAGCGTCAGTAACCTTGTCTATTTCAGCTGCCTCCGGAATGGCGAGGCGACGTCCTTCTCGACGGACATGGAAAGCGGCATGTACTTCGACGTGGCCTATGTCCCGTCCACCAACTGGATCACGGTGACGGACGCGGGGTACAACCAGGGAGTTCACACGGTCTCCACGGATGGGTTCTATTCCCGGGCCGGCGCCCGGGAGTATTGGAGCGGGGTGAGTAATGTCATTCTCAACGCCACGGTCTGCTTTCAGGCACGGGACGTCGACGACGGCTGGCACTTCATCCAGATCCTGGCCGACAACGACTCGAGTTGGGACGACGATGATACGGACGCGACCATCCAACACGATCCCAGCGACTCTCTTTACAAGGCTTGTCACCAATTGCGTGAGGGATTCCCCAGCAACATATTGGAGGAGGGCTGTTCTTTCTACTTCCCGCACCGTTATGACTACCCGCGGCGCTTGCAAGAGGCGGCAGATGGGATTCCGAACGGCTATTCGGAGTTTGCCTGCATGACGAACTGCATGGACGTGCAGAAATTCCGTAGCGCCGACCTGCGCGCACCCCAGGCCGGTGCGTTGGCTCTCTCGCCTGCCGTGAATAATCTCAACATCCGCTTCGACGCCTCTGGAGAAGGCCACAACGACTGGGAATTCAAGAATCTCTTCGTACGCATGACCCTGTGCGACGCTCAGGCTCCGATGTTGCGGCAGGCTGTCATGGCGGAGGGGACGCGCGTCAAGTACGGTAAGGTCGTGATCACGCTCGTTTTCGACGAGATCGTGAATGCGTCCGGTACCGTCCTGCACACGAGTTGGGGCGATTTAGCCGTTCAGGAGGACGCCTCGAACCGCGCGAACGCGGTTCCCTACGTCGGCTACATCACGGCCGACGCGGGTACGGAGTTGAGGATTACCGGCTTCACCGGCGTGCCGACGGACCTGGCGGGTAATAGCTTCGTCAGTACGGGCGACACGGTCGTTGCGGTCTGGGATACGCTTGCCAACAATGTCGTCAGCGCGTACCAGTTGCCCCCCGTCCAAGACGGTGTCGTCCAGATAGCCTCGGGGCTGGACCTCTACAAGTACTCCGAAATGGTCGCCCAGCAGCCGAAGACCTCGGCGCGGCTGACGTGCGACATCGACATGGCCCTTTCCGGCGACATTCCCCTTCCGGCGATGGGTACCATACACGGTTTTGCCGGGACCTTTGACGGCAACGGCCAGGTCATCCGCAACCTTCAGAACGTCGAGTCCGTCGAGGGACACGCAGGACTCTTCGCGGTGGTCGCCCCGCGCGGCGTGGTGAAGAACGTGGGTCTTGTCGACGCGAATATCACCCGGCCTGCGGAGTGGACGTTCGGTGGAATCTGCGGACTCAACTACGGCACGGTGGAAGGCTGCTGGTTCACGGGCGCATACTGCGCCGGCAGCACGCTGAACACCACCAATTACGGCGGCATCGTCGGCATGAACACGGCGCGCGGGACCGTGCGCAACTGCGTGTCCGTCAACACGGCCGGCAACGCGTTGAACGATGCCGTCGGCACGAACAACGGCGTCGTGGAGAACGTTGATTTCCTCGAACTGGGCGAATTCGCCTCTGGCCATGTCTGTTACATTCTGAACGGGTGCGTGACGAACGGCACGCAGGTCTGGTACCAAAGAATCGGCAGCGACGCCTTTCCGACGAATTCGGGCCCCACGGTCTACTACCACAATGGCCACTACGTGAACAGTCTCGGCGGCAGCCTCGGCTCTCCCCTGTCCGCGGCTCCTGCCTTTCTGGCGGGGGCGGCTCCGTCCGTCAGGGCGAACTACGAATCGTGGGCAAACCGTTACGGCGCGGCCGCCGCCGGCGGCGCAAACGAGGCGACGTTCCTGCTGAACGCCGACCCGGCCTCGCAGGTTCCCGACAGCGCGGCGCTTCTGAAGGTCGTGGATTTCCGTCGGACGGCGACCGGCTTCCATCTCGAACTTGCGAGCGATGTCGCTCCATTGACGCAGAACGAGGCGCAGTCCGGAACCTCCGCCGTCTGCAACGGCTACCTCACCGTGTACGCGGCCACGAGTCCGTCCGCGCCGCGCGACGCGTGGACGGCCCTGAGCGTGCCCGCCGTCGACGCCGGCAACGGCCGCATCGCCGTCGACATCGCCCCGTCCGATTTCCCGGCGGGCCAATCCGCCGACGGTTCCCCCGTGCCGATGTTCTTCATTGCGGCAATCACGGTCACCGAGTCGCCATCCCCGCGCGAAAAGTGAAAAAGTCGAAAAACGCCGTTGACGGCGGGGCGGGGGATTTGGTAGACTACCCGCGTCTACGAGAAAAAGGCAATGCAATTCAACGTCCAGTTCTGGTGGTGGTGCAGCTTCGATGAACAGTCGGAGAGGCTCCGCATATCCTGAGACGGTGAAGTAGACGAAGGCACCACGAAGGCAAACCGGCCCCGCTCCGAACGAGCGAGGCCGATTTTGCATTTACGGGCCGAAGGGGAAAACCAAGTTTAAACAATCAAACAACCAAACAGCAAAACGAGAAAACAGATGAAAGAACTCACACGAGGGATGTTCGAGCGACGCGGGAGCGGCGGCGGGATCGTGCCCGTCTACCGCGAGTTCCTCGCGGACATGGAGACTCCGGTCTCCGTGCTGTCGCGCGCGGCGGACGAGGACGTGTTCCTCCTCGAGAGCGTGGCGTCCACGGAGAACGGCGGCCGCTACTCCTTCCTCGGGGTCAACCCCTACGCGACCGTCTACGAGCAGAACGGCTGCGTGTACATGCAGACGCCCGCCGAGGGCGGACGCGTGCTGCCCGAGAAGGACGTGCTCTCGGCCCTGCGCGCGATCTTCAAGGAGAAGCATTTCGTGGCCGACCCCGACCTGCCGCCGCTCCAGGGCGGCGCAATCGGCTATCTCTCCTACGACGCCGTGCGCGTGTTCGAGCCGCGCGTGAAGCTCACGCCCGAGGCGGGCACGCCCACCGCGGCGTTCATGCTCACGGACTCGATCCTCGTGTTCGACAACCAGCGCCGCACCGCGCTCGTGATCGTGTGCATCAACGCGGCGATCCCCGGCGCGTACGACGAGGCCGTGCGGCGCATCGACGCGCTCCACGCCAAGTTCTTCCGCTCCGAGCGTCCGCACACGCCGGCGGGCGGCGGGCGCGGGGCTCCCGCCCTACCGTCGCGCGCGGGCTTCACGCCGGAGATGACGGCAGAGGAGTACGCGGAGATCGTGGCGAAGTGCAAGAACGACATCCTCAACGGCGAGTGCATCCAGGTGGTGCCGTCGCAGAAGTTCACGATGGAGACGCAGGCGAGCCCGATCGCCCTCTACCGCGCGCTCCGCGTGGTGAACCCCTCGCCGTACAACTTCTTCATGAAGGTGGGCACGCGCACGCTGATCGGGTCGTCGCCCGAGGAGCTCGTGAAGCTCTCGGGGCGCACCTGCTCCACCTGCCCGATCGCGGGGACGCGTCCGCGCGGCGCCACGCCCGAGTCCGACGCCGCGCTCGAGCGCGAGCTCGTGGGCGACGAGAAGGAGAACGCGGAGCACGTGATGCTCGTGGACCTCGGCCGCAACGACCTCGGCCGCGTGTGCGAGACGGGCACGGTGAAGGTGGACTCTTTCGCGCACGTCGAGCGCTACTCGCACGTGATGCACCTCGTCTCGGACGTCTCGGGCACGCTCGCGGAGGGCAAGGACGGCTTCGACCTCCTGCGCGCCGCGTTTCCCGCGGGCACGCTCACGGGCGCGCCGAAGATCCGCGCGATGGAGCTCATCGCCCAGTACGAGAAGTCGCCGCGCGGCATCTACGGCGGCGCGGCCGGTTACTTCAGCTTCACGGGCGACATGGACTTCGCCATCGTCATCCGCACGATGATCCTCGACGGCACGCGCCTCACGATGCGCGCCGGCGCCGGCATCGTGGCAGACTCCGACCCCGTGAAGGAATACAACGAAACCGTCAACAAATCCAAGGCCGTGTTCGAGGCCGCCAAATTCGCGGAGACGCTATGATACTCATGATCGACAACTACGACTCGTTCACCTACAACCTCGTCCAGTACTTCCGGGGACTGGGCGCGGAGATGGACGTGGTGCGCAACGACAAAATCGACGTGGAGGGCATCCGGGCGCTCAAGCCCCGGGCGCTCGTCCTCTCGCCCGGTCCCGGCAACCCCGACTCCGCCGGCGTCACGCTCGCCGCCATCAAGGCGTTCGCGGGCGAGCTGCCGCTCTTCGGCATCTGCCTCGGCCACCAGTCCATCGCGCAGGCGTTCGGCGCGCGCGTGGTCCACGCGAAACGCCTCATGCACGGCAAGACCTCGCCCGTCCGCCACGACGGGAAGGGCGTGTTCCGCGGCCTCCCGCAGGAGTTCGCCGCGATGCGCTACCACTCCCTCGCGGTCGACCCTG
>JAFRNO010000316.1 GCA_017430155.1 Kiritimatiellia bacterium
CGTGTTCGCGTGGCAGATGTCCTTCAGGTTGCGGTGGCTCGCGAAGGTCACGAGGTGGCCCGTGTCCTCGGCGCGGAGCGCGGCAAGGAGGCGGTCGACGAGCGCCTTGCACGCCTTGGTGTCGGAGTCCGGCTCGTTCAGGAACGCGCTCACGATCACGCAGGGGTGGTTGATGGAGTTGCGCGCCATGAGGCGCGTCTCCTCCTCCTGCAGGTCGCAGAACTCGGGATCGGTCAGCTGCTTCGCCTTGTTGCCCCAGCCGAGGGACTCCTCCCACACGAGCACGCCGAGCTCGTCGCAGAGGTCGAGGAACGCCTCGCACTGCGCGTAGTGGCTGCCGCGGATGAAGTTGCCGCCGAGGTCCTTGAGGTTGCGCACGTCCTCGTACATGAGCTGCACGGGCGTGGACACGCCGAACTCGTAGTGCGACTCGTGGCGGTTCACGCCCTTGAGGTAGACGGGGCGCCCGTTGAGCGTGATGCGCCCCTTCGCCGTGCCCACCTGCCGGATGCCGAAGCGGGCGCGCGCCGTGGTGCCGTTCCAGGTCACCGCCACGCGGGTGAGGTTCGGCGCGTCGTGGCTCCAGAGCTTGAAGTCAGGCACGTTCAGCGTCGCGCGCCGGTTCGTGAACGCCACCTCGCGCGGCGCGCCGCCGTCGAACGCGACGGACGCCGTGAAGTCCCGTGGCGCATCCTTTCCGACGAACTGCGCCTCCAGCTCCACGCGGCCCGTCTTGTAGTCGCGCGTGCGCACCACGACGCGGCGCAGCTCCACGGGCTTCACCTGCACGTCGAGCTTCACGCCATGGTGGAAGCCTCCGTAGGGGTAGAAGTCGTAGAAGTCCCAGAAGAGCTTCACCTTCTTGTTGTCCACCACGGAGTCGACGGCGGCCACGAGTTCGTGGCGTCCGACCGCGAGCGGACCGGTGCGGAACTCAAACCTGCTCCACGGCAACTTGCTGAAGCCGATCTCGCGTCCGTCAATCCAGAAGCGCGAGCGGAGCCCCGCGCCGTCCACCACGAGGAAGGCATCGGCCGCCGCTTCGGCGAGCTCGAACGTGCGCCGGTAGCAGCCCGTGCCGTGCTGGTTGAAGTAGTGCGAGTAGGCATTCCAGCAGCCGGGCACGGTCATCTTGTCGTTCGCCTCGAACGCCGGTAGGGCGGTCGCCCCGCGACCGCCGCCGTCACCCGCCACCTCCTCCAGCGACTTCCCGCGTTCGAAGCGGAAATCCCAGAGACCGTTCAGGTCGACCGTCTCGATCGCCCCCGCCGCCAGCGCGGCCAGCGCCGCCACGGAGAAGATGCCAAACTTGTTCACCATGTTTTCCTCCAAATCAGAACTCGAGGTAGAACATCCGCGTGATCATGTAGCCGAACATGAGGATCAGCAGGAAGGAGATGATCACGCTGCGCTGCGTGGCGCGTCCCACGCCCACCGCGCCCATCCGCGTGGCGAAGCCCTGTTGGCACGAGACCGAACAGATCACCACGCCGAAGACCGTCGCCTTCAGGAGCCCCACGAAGAGGTCCTTCAGCTCCGCCATCGTCATCGCGCTCGACATGTACTGGCTGAACGACACGTTGAACTGCGTGTAGCCCACCAAACCGCCGCCCACCACGCCGAGCACGCAGGCGTAGAACGAGAGGAGCGGCGACATCACGAGGAGACCGCCCATGCGCGGCGCCGCGAGGAAGCGGACCGGCGGGATCGACATGATCTCGAGCGCCGCCACCTCGTCGTTCACGGTCATCGTGCCGAGTTCGGCCGCCATCGCGCTGCCCACGCCCGCGGAGAGGCAGATGCCCGTCACGAACGGACCCATCTCGCGGATGAGCGAGATCATCACCGCCGCGCCAAGGTACACCTCCTGGTTGAAGCGCCGCAGCGCGAGGCCCACCTGCAGGGCGAGGATCATCCCCGCGAACATCCCCACCACCGTGATGACCGGCAGCGTGCGGATGCCCGTGGAGTAGAGCTGCTTCATAAGTTCGGCGCGTCCGCGCCGGCGGAGGAACGTGCCCGGCAGGTAGGCAAAGGACTCCGCCATCAGGCGCACGGTCTGCCCGATGCTCGCGAACCAGGACACGATGTGCCGGCACAGCGCGGCGATGCGCCCCGATGGGGCGTCTTCATACAGCGGTTCTCTGGTGATGGTCATGGGCTTAGTATACCACAATTCCGCCGCCCACGCACGGGAGGGTCGCGCGCCTGCGCGACCGCGCAACGTCACCGGAGCGGCTGGCGCCTGTAGAGTTCGGGGCGGCTCTCGTTGATGTAGAGGTCGTAGGGGTCGCCCGCGCCGGGACCGACGGAGAGCCAGAACGTGCGCTTGCGCTCGTTGAGGTCGATGTCCGCCCAGGCGAAGCCGTTGTCCTCCAGCGTCTGCGCGGCCCATGTGCCGTCGCGGTCGACGATGCCCGAGGGGAGATGCCCCTGGCGGGTGCAGAAGAGGATCGGCACGCCCGTGTCGATCGCGCGCGTCGGCCACACGAAGTCCATGTGGTCCTGCGCGCAGCCCGCGAGCGGGAAGAGCAGCAGCTCGGCGCCGAGGCGGCGCGTGTACTTGAACGACTCGGAGAACCAGTTGTCCCAGCACGTGAGGCACCCCACCTTCCCGAAGTCGAGCTGGAACACGCGGAAGTCGTCGCCGGGGAGCATGCCGGACTGGTACTCGCCGCTCGTGAGCGTGACCTTGCGGTAGACGCCCACGAGCTCGCCCGCGCGGTCGACGATGAACGTCGAGTTGTGGTAGGTGCCCGCGTCCGTGCGCTCGCGCACGTTCATCGCGATGTTGCAGCGGTAGCGCTTCGCGTAGCGGGAGGCGAGCGCGAACGTGGGGCCGCCCGGGATGCGCTCGGCCGTCTTCTCCGGACACGGCGTCCCCGTGTCCGTGAACACCTCGGAGAAGAGGATGATGTCGGGACGCTCGACGTGCGCGAAGATGTTCGTGAGCGTGGCCTCGATCTGCGCGAGGCGCCCCGCCACGGCGGCGGCGGGGTCGTCCCACGACTTCGGACGCCGCTCGTGCGGGTTGCCCACCACGCAGCGCACGCGGCGCGGCGCGGGACGCGCCACCTCCTCCACCTTCAAACCCGACACGCGCACCGTCATCGGATGCCACTTCGCGATGAACTCCACGCGCACGCAGTCGCTCGTGCTTGGCACGGGGAGCGTCTGGTCGAACGTGCGCACGATGCGCCCGTCCGCGGCGGGGGCGTCCGTGTACGCGATGAACTCGCGCTGGAAGAACCGCTTCCCCGGCACGCGCCCGTACTTCGGGTCTAACCACGTGACGAACATCATGCAGTCGTTGTAGACGTCCGCCTCGCCCGCGCCGAGCGTGATCTCCGCGCGCACGGCGAAATGGACGCCGCCCGTGCGCGTCAGCTCGTGCGTAGTCGTCCACCAGCCGATTGACCGCCGCGACGGCAGCGCGATCTCGTGCACGTCGGCGGAGATTTCGCGTCCCACCGCGGGATCCGGCACGAGCTTCGCCGAGGTGAATGTCCACGACGCGGGCGCGTCGGCGCACGCGAGGGCGGAAAGAAGAACAGTTCCAACAGTCAACACGAGGTTTTTCATGCCGCCATTTTACACGATTTCGCCCCCCGCCGCAAGCCCCGTCAGCGCAGGAAGATGGTCTGTCAGAAAGTCGGGGCGCGTTCGCCGCCGAACGCCGCGCGGAGGCGACGATCCGACGAGCTCTCGCTACGGCGCGACGGCGCGTCCAGCCCCAGCCGCCGCAGCGCCTCGCGCTTGGCCGCCCTCCGAGACAACCGGGACATCCGAGACAACTGGGACAGGGCTCTTGTTCGTCCCAGAGGTCACGCTCGTCCCGGAAGTCCCGTTCCCGGTTTGAAAATAGCCGCGAGACGAGCGGGGAGAGATGTGGTAAACTAACGGCATGCAAAAGCCATATTCCATCCTCCTCGCAACGGCGGTCCTCGCCGCCGGATGCGCCGCCGCGCTGCCGCCGCATCAGATCGAAAGCCGCAAGAACGCGTCGAAGCCCTGGACCTCGTACGAGGCGCTCACCGTCGACCGCATCCCCGGGTTCACGCCGAAGCCCGACCCCGCGCTCGACGAATACGGCGGCTGGGCCGGCACGCACGTGGGCAACCCCGATGGGTACTTCCGCGTCCGCAAGATCGACGGACGCTGGTGGATGGTCGATCCCGCCGGCAACCTCTTCCTCGCGAAGGCCGTCGCGACCTTCACGCCCGGCGGGTCCGGCCGCCAGAAGGCGGCCTGCAAGGCGAAGTTCGGCAGCACCGCCGGCTGGGCGACCGCGGAAATCAAGTTCCTCAAGTCGTGCGGCTTCAACTCC
>JAFRNO010000317.1 GCA_017430155.1 Kiritimatiellia bacterium
ATCGTATATCAAAAAAGTGTCAAACCAGGTCTTACCTGTTTTGACACTTTTTTTGTCCGCCGGATGGCGGAGTCGGCTTAGAACTCGAAGCCCTTGCGGATGACGGGCTTGATGAGCGTGTTCGCCGCGGCGTTGTCGAAGCACTGCTTCTTCGTGCACCAGTTGAGCTTGCCGGGGACCTGCTGGGCCACGGTGCCCACGAGGATCGCCTCCATCATCGGGATGGAGTACTCCACGTCGGCGTAGGCGCGCGAGTGCGTGCAGCCGAACACCGGGCCCTTGCCGTTGATGGCGTCGAGGAACTCGATGTAGTGGCCGTCGGCCGCGAGCGAGGCGGCGCCCGAGCTCTTGTCCATGCCGCCGGCGGGGGCGTCGGAGCGGCGCGGGATGCGCACGGGGATCACCTTGCACGCCTCGTGGTCCTTGACGTCCTTCGCGACCTTTTCGCCCTTGAGGGCGATGAACGCCTGCTGGCCGTAGTCGGCGCAGGAGCAGAGGATGCCCTTGGAGCCCACGATGAGGCAGCCGGTGCGCGGCACCTTGCCGGCGTACTGCGGCATGGCGACGACGGCGGGCATGAGGTCGGCGAGCTTCTTGTCGCCGTCCTTCTGCTGGTCGCCGTCGTACCAGTACAGCTTGACCTCGGGGAGCTTCACGCCGGGACGCACGCGCGACTCGCGCGCGGCGTAGGTGAGCTTGACCGTGGACTTGGTCGGGTAGGCGACGTCGTTCGCCTCCTCGATCTGCGTGCATTCGGCGTCCGTCACGACGCCGAGCTCGAGGCCGCGGAAGGGCAGGTTCATCGTGTGGCAGGCCATGTCGCCGAACGCGCCGGCGCCGAAGTCGAAGTAGCCGCGCCAGTTGAACGCGTGGAAGATGCCCGTGTTGAAGCGCGCCTCGGGCGTGCCCTTGTCGTACGGCTTGCGGTACGGACGGCCGGCGGCGACGCCGAGCCAGGCGTTCCAGTCGAGGCCGGGGGGAACCGCGACGACTTCGCGCGTGGTGGCGGCCTTCATGGCGGTGAAGCCCTGCGGCCAGATCGGGCGGTTCGTCCACACGTGGACTTCCGTGACGTCGCCGAGGATGCCGCTCTGGACGATCTCGACGTTGCGGCGGAAGCCGTCGCCGCCCGAGCCCTGGTTGCCCATCTGCGTGACGACGTTGTTGGCCTTCGCGGCGTCGAAGAACTGGTGCGCCTCCCAGATGGTGCGCACGAGCGGCTTCTGCACGTACACGTGGATGCCCATCTTCATCGCGCGGACGGCGACGGCGGCGTGCATGTGGTCGGGCGTGGAGACGGTCATCGCCTGGATCTGGAGCTTGGACTGGTCGTCCAGCATCTTGCGGTAGTCCGTGTAGAAGGGCACCTTGGCGAGCTTCTCGGCGAGGCCGGGCACCTTCTTCGTGTTCTTGTGGTTGATGGCGTCGACGCGCTTGTTCGCGTCCGCGTCGCACCACGCGACGAGCTCCGCGAGGCCGCTCTTGATCATCGGCATCCAGTCGGAGTAGCCCTTGCCCATCACGCCGACGGCCGCGAGGCGGATCTTGCCGCAGCTGCCCGAGCACAGGCTGGCGCAGCCGCCCGCCATGCCCATGGCGGAGAGGGCGCCGGCACCCTGGAGGAAGCCTCTTCTGCTAGTGGTAAACATGTTTGCGTTTTTCCTTTTCTGTTGGGAGAGGTCGCGACAAGCGCGACCCTCCCGATGGTGGTGTGGGCGGACGCGCAGGAGCGCGTCCCTCCCGGTTTTAGAATTCGTAGCCCGAGCGGATGAAGGGCTTCACGAGGGCGTTCGCGGCCGCGTTGTCGAAGGCCTGCTTGCAGGAGCACCAGTTCAGCTTCTGGTTGGGCAGGCGCTGCGCGATGCAGCCCACGAGGATGCCCTCCATCTGCGGGATGGAGTACTCGACGTCGGAGAAGCAGCGCGAATTGGTCTGCTTGTAGACGGGGCCCTCGCCGCGGATGGCGTCGAGGAACTCGATGTAGTGGCCGTTCGCGAAGCCCTTCATCTCCACGGTGGACTTGCCCGCGGCGGCGGAGGAGCCGGTGCGGAACGGGATCACGCGCGGCACGGCCTTGGCGGCCTCGTGCTCGAACACGTCGACGAACGCCTTGTCGTCGTTCAGCGCGATCGCGCACTTCCCGCCGTAGTCGTCCTGCATGAGCACCGCGCCCTTGGAGCCGATGATGTAGCAGCCGGTGTTGGGCACCTTGCCCTCGTTGGCCGCGGCCCACTTGGGCATGATGGCGGCGTCGGGCTTGATGTCGCCGTCATACCAGTAGAGCGTGACGGCCGGGAGCTTCACGCCGGGGCGGGCCTTCGAGTCGCGCTCCCTGTAGGTGAGCTTGACGACGGACTTGAGCGGATACGCCACGTCGTTCTGCGACTCGATCTTCGTGCAGATCGCGTCGGACACGCCGCCGAGCTCGAGGCCGCGGAAGGCGAGGTTCATCGTGTGGCAGGCCATGTCGCCGAACGCGCCGCAGCCGAAGTCGAAGAAGCCGCGCCACGTGAAGGTGTGGTACACGTTCTTGCCGAGCTTCCAGGGATCGTACACGTCGGCGTCGTCGGGATAGCGGTCGAGGAACGGGCGGTCGGCCGCGACGCCGAGCCAGGCGTTCCAGTCGAGGCCCTTGCGGATCGGGTCGCCGTTGGGATGGCCCTTGACCCACTTCTCCACGTTCTTGCCCTGCGGCCACACGGGGCGGTTCGTCCACACGTGGACCTCCTTCACGTCGCCGAGGATGCCGCTCTGCAGCACCTCGGTGCAGCGGCGCATGGAGTCGAGCGACGAGCCTTGGTTGCCCATCTGGGTGACGACGCCGTTCTCCTTGGCGGCCTTGTTGAAGCGGTCGAGTTCCCAGAGCGTGCGCACGAGCGGCTTTTGCACGTACACGTGGATGCCCATCGTCATCGCGCGGACGGCCACGGCGGCGTGCATGTGGTCGGGCGTGGAGATCGTCATCGCGTCGATCTGGAGCTTGGACTGGTCGTCCAGCATCTTGCGGTAGTCCGTGTAGAACGGGATCTTCGCGAGCTTCTCGACGAGGCCGGGCACCTTCTTCGTGTCCTTCGCGCCGAGGGCCTGGTCGCGCTTGGTCGCGTCCGCGTCGCACCACGCGACGAGCTCCGCGAGGCCGCTTTTGACCATCGGCATCCAGTCGGAGTAGCCTTTGCCCATCACGCCGACCGCCGCGAGGCGGATCTTGCCGCTGGGGATGCGCGCGGCCGCGTGGCCGAATCCGGCGATGCCGAGCGCCGACAGTCCGGCGGCGCCTTTGAGGAACCCTCTTCTGCTTGTCTTTATCGACATATTCTTTCCTTTTTGGTTGTGAGTGGCGGAGCCACGTATGCGAAGTGTCCATTAGCATATCATTTCACGCGCCGACTGGCAAGCGCGAAAAGCGCTGGACTATCCCCAAACTGTAAAACGGCTGGCGAGGCGACCCCGCGCCGAGCTGGCGCGCAGATGCCTGTCGTCATTGGTTTCGCCGCACTGCGGCATTTCCGGGCACGTCTACTGTAGTGCCAGTTCAAGCTGGCACGGATCTTCCGGCTCCTCGTCCGGCCCGTCGAGGCCGTTCCACCTGCCGTGGCGCGCGAACAGTCGGCAGACGCCGTCGGCTATGGCGTAGAAGAAGAACTCCGGCACCTCGAACATGCGCCTGGACACGCGCTTGACGTGGTCCGCGAGCACGGCGAGCTTCTCGCGCAGGCCGAGCCACGCCATGGCGAAGTACGCCACCGCGAGGACGATGGCGACCATGGCCTTGAGGCGGTCGTACCTGAGCAGCCGCACGTCCTCGATCTCGTACGCCTGCTTCACGAACCGTATCGTCTCCTCCACGCGCCAGCGCGTGAGATAACCCTCCACGACCTGCTGGAGGCTTCTGCGGGACCGGGCCGCGCGGAGCGTGGTCAGCAGCATCATCGGCTTCTCGCTCCCGGGCCACTTCACGACCACCAGGCGCAGCTCCACGCCTGGATGGTCCGGCAGGCGGACGGGCAGCGAGCCGTACTCGATCGGCACCTCCAGCTCCCTGCCGTGGCTCTTGAACGTCACGCGCTGGTGGTATTTCATCTCGCAGTCCCCGGCGAGGTCCTCGGCGAGGCGCTTGCCGTTCCAGTGCAGCAGATGCCGGTCTCCGACGAGCCGGACGATGAAGTCA
>JAFRNO010000318.1 GCA_017430155.1 Kiritimatiellia bacterium
CGGTCGAGGCGATGCAGACGAAGGACCTCGCGACGATCGCGGACCGCATCGCCGCGCGCGGGAACGTGCGCCTCGTGCTGCTCGCGGGGCCGTCCTCGGCGGGCAAGACCACCACCGCCCACCGCCTCTGCACGCAGCTGCGCGTCGTGGGGCTGCGTCCGCTCCTCCTCTCCACCGATGACTACTTCGTGGGCGACGCGCGCAATCCGCGCGACGCGGAGGGCAACCTCGACTACGAGACAGTCAAGGCCGTGGACGCCGACCGCCTCGCGGCCGACCTCGGCGCGCTCTTCGAGGGAAAGCCCGTGCGCCTGCGCAAGTTCGACTTCCTGAAGCACGACGGCTACGACGCGAAGGAGGCCACGCGCCTGTCGGCGGACGGCGTGGTGGTGCTCGAGGGCATCCACGCCCTCAACCCGGAGCTCACGGCGTCGCTGCCGGACGACGTGAAGTTCCGCGTGTACCTCAACGCGCTCACGCAGCTCGTGGTCGACTCCTGCAACCGCATTTCGACCAGCGACACGCGTCTCCTCCGCCGCCTCGTGCGCGACTTCCACTTCCGGGGGATGTCGCCGCTCGACACGTTCCGCCTCTGGCCGAACGTCGTCGCGGGCGAGCGGAAGTGGATCTACCCCTATCAGGCGAAGGCGGACGCCGTGTTCAACAGCGCGCTCGACTACGAGCTCGCCGTGCTGAAGCCGTACGCGAGCGAGCTCCTGAACCAGGTCAAGCCGTGGGACGCCGCGTTCGTCGAGGCGCGGCGGCTCTCCGGCATCCTCCACAACGTGTCCTCCGCGTCGGCGGACTGCGTGCCGGGCGACTCCATCCTCCGCGAGACCATCGGAGGCAGCCAGCTGACTTATTAAAAAATCTTCGATGCGTGTAACCTCCGCGTGGGGGGCGCGTATACGGGGCAAACGAAACTTTCAACACCAAAGGAGCACCAACATGATCAACACCCACATTGGAACGGACCTCCAGGGAATTCAGAGCTGGCAGCAGCTGGCCAGCATTCTCAACGCGGACAAGGCCGATAACGTCAAAAACGCCACCGTGGAGCTCGGAAATAACGTGATTCAGGTCACCGTCAACGACGGGGCCTCCACGCACACGGTGACGATCTCCGCACCCGACCTCGGCAAGGTCGAAGGCGCGCCGGACACGGAGGCGCTCGCCAAGATGGCGGAAGACATCAAGTCGCTGGTGACCTTGTTGTCGTCCGTGGACGAATCCGCCAGTCAGGAGCTGTCGCAGGCGATCGCGAACCTTCAGACGGACCTTGCCACGGCCGTGAAGGACAATCCGTCGACAGTCGGCGGCTCGCTGAAGACGGTCAACACGTCGAAGGCGCTCTTCGACCTGTACGCGCTGATGGCCCTCATGGTGCAGGTGGCGCAGACGCAGCGCGACAAGGCGCGCGAGATCCGCCAGACGGAGAACCAGCAGATCCAGAACTCGATCCAGCAGCAGGCCGACGAAATCCGCGACGCCGCGCTGATCGCCCTTTGGTTCGGTGCCTGCACGGCCGCCGTCTCTGGTGCCATGAGCATCGTGTCCATGATCGGCCAGGCATACTCGTTTAGGCAGCAGACGAACGCGACGCGGCAGATGGACCTGCCCGCGAAGAACCTCGAGGCCGCGAAGCTGGCCACCAATCCCGAGGCGGCGCTGGAGAAATTCGAGTCGGCCGCCAAGCCGGGAACGGCGTCGGGGACGAAGATGATGGATTATCTGTGCAAGACGTTCCACAAGGGCGAGAATCAGACGCCGGAGGCATTTGCCGCCTTCGAGAAGGACTTCACGGACCAGCTCGGCGTCGCCCGCAAGCAGGTCAGCGATGCGCAGGCCGCGGAGAAGACGGCGGGCGAAGAGCTGGTCAAGGCACAGGGAGATTCGAAAACCACGGATACCGAGCTGGCGTCAAAGAAGAAGACCTACGAAGACGCGGTAAAGGCGACGCAGGATGCCAAGAACGGCTACTCCGCGATTGAACAGGAGCTCTTCGGCAAGCTGGAGATGCGGCAGAGGGCGAACGAAGTCGAGATTACGCAGCTCAAGGAAAAGCTTTCGACGGCGGACAGCTCCGAAGCCAAGAACATCGAGGCGAAACTGGCGGCAAAGAACGCCCAGCACGAGTACCTGCGCCTCTACACGGCGAAGATGAAGAGCCAATACGCCTCCACGGAGATGAAGAACGCGGACCTCGTGGCGGCCCAGAGAAGGTACGACGACGCCAAGAGCAGCCTGAACATCGACACGAAGTTCACGAACTCCCAGCAGTGGATGAACCGCTGGATGGGCATCAACCAGGTCGCGATGACACTCACGCAGTTCACCGGCAGCTTGGGCAACCTGCTGGCCGAGCGGGAGCGGGCCACCGCGACGGAGGAAGGCGTGAAGCAGACGCAGCACAACGAGCAGCTCGACCAGATCAAGGACCTCTTCTCGCAGGCGGAGACGGTCGTCCAGGCGGTCGTCCAGCTCATGCAGGCCGTGCTTTCCGCCGAAAACGAGTCGGTCATGAAGGCTATCCGCGCCTAAGGGCGCGAGGAGGGTTCCGTCAATGGACATTTCACTGAGCAACGCGATCATCGCGGAGGCGCGGGCCCGCGACCTGCCGTCCCCTGACGGGACGGCGGCCGCGCGCGTCCTGCAGCCGATTCTCGGCGGGGAGAACGTGCGCGTCAGCGCGGCCCTCGTCGGCGACCTCCAGAAGCTCCTCGCGCAGCTGCGCTCCGAGCAGGAGGAGAAGAAGGTGCAGCTCGCGCGCCTGCAGCTGAGCGCCGTGCTCACCCAGCTCTGCGCGATGGAG
>JAFRNO010000319.1 GCA_017430155.1 Kiritimatiellia bacterium
AACGACCGCAACAAGCACTGGATGCACGAGCCGCACGTGGCCGAGCTGCCGAACGGTGAACTGTTCGCGCTCGTCCGCTGCGGCAAGGCGAAAGACATGCTCATGCGCCAGACCCGCTCCACGGACGGCGGGCGTACGTGGACGCCGATGACGCCCAGCACGCTTTCGGGGCTCCCGCCGCATCTGCTCGTGCTGGAGGACGGACGGCTTCTGGCCACGTACGGCCGCCGCAGGAAGACACGCGGCGGATACGGAGAGTATGCGTCCGTATCGTCCGACGGCGGCAGGACGTGGGACTTCGAGGTGAAGCTTTCCGGCGCGAAGAACAACGACCTTGGCTATCCGGCGTCGGTGGAGTTGGAGAGGGGCGTGATCCTGACGGTCTACTACCAGAAGCCGCCGACCGGCGGCAAGCCGTGCATCATGGCGACGAAATGGAAGCTCCGTTGAAAGGCAGAAACAAAGTGGAAATCAACAGAAGAGGATTCATCGCCGGAGCGGCGGCCACGGGCGTGGCGGCCGTGTCGGCGGCAAAGGAAGTGCGTGAAGCGGCGCGTGTGTTTTCCGATCCCGCGCTCGCTGGAATGGAGGGCGTGTACACGGCGCTCTTCACGCCGTTCAAGCCCGATCTTGGACTGAACGAGGATATGATCGAGCGCCTGGTGGAGTTCGGCATCGCCAACGGCGTGCGCGGGTTCTACCTGACGGGCGGCACGGGCGAGGGGCTGCTGATGTCGGTGGAGGAGCGGGCGCGCGTGTATGCGCGCGCGGCGAAGGCGGCACGGGGGCGCGCGAAGCTGATCGCGCACGTGGGGTGCGTGAACACGGACGACGCGGTGGCGCTGGCGCGCCTGGCGGCGAAGGCGGGGTGCGACTGGGTGTCGTCCGTGCCGCCCGTGTACTACGGGCAGAAGCCCGACGACGTGTACAACCACTACAAGCTCATCTCGTCCGCCACCGACCTGCCGTTCCTCATCTACGCGGCAAACGGCGGAAACGTGGATCCGGCGCGCGACGTGCGGTACTTCGACCTGCCCAACGTGAAGGGCATGAAGTACACGGGCACGACGTTCTACGACGTGCAGCGGCTGAAGAGGCGCCTCGGCAGGGAGGCGATCTTCTTCTCCGGCAGCGACCAGCACATGACGGCCGCGATGGCGTTCGCGGACGTGTTCTCGGGTTCGATCGGAACGGTGCAGAACGTGGTGTCGGCGGCGTTCGTGAAGATCTTCCGGCTGATGCGCGCGAACGACGTGCTGGCGGCAGCGAAGGTGCAGGAGGAGGTGAACCGCGTGGTGGAGTTCGTCTGCCACACCTTCCCGAAGCAGTGTTTGCGCAAGGCCGCCATGCGCTACATCGGGCTGGACTGCGGACAGTTCCGCCACCCGTACGAGGCCTACACCGAGGCGGAGTACGCGGATTTCGCGGCCAAGGCCGACAAGATCGCGTTGCTGGCCGCCGCACGCGCCTCAGCGAGGACATGACATGCGTACGGGACGAATAGCGACGGTCTGCGCCGTCGCAGCGCACGTTTTCATCGCTGCGAACGGTGCGGACGTGAAGACGTTCGACGTGCCGAGCGCGGCGATGGGGGCGGCGGTCAAGGTGAGCGTGGTGACGCCGGCGGCGTATGGCGCGGACGGCATCTCGCGCTATCCCGTTGTCTACCTGCTTCACGGCGCGGGCAACGACCACACCACCTACCTCCAGCCGTTCCTCTTGGACGGCGTCGACAAATGGCGTTTCATCGCCGTCGTCCCTGACGGGAAGCTTGATTGGTGGATGGACTCCCCGCTGCTGCCGAAGGTGCGGCGCGAGACGTTCGTGGTGAACGAGCTCGTGCCGTGGGTCGATGCCGAATTCCGCACGCTGCCGCAGCGCCAGAGGCGGGCGATCGCCGGCCATTCGATGGGCGGACAGGGCGCGATGCGCCTCGGCATGCGCCATCCGGACGTGTTCGGCATCGTGGGAAACGTGATGGGCGGCGTGGACATTTGCTCAACCCCTGCACGGAAGGACCTCGTGCGGCTTCTAGGTCCTTACAAGGGCAATGAGGCGCGCTGGCGGTTGTTCTCCGTCCTTGCCGAGGCCGAGCGGTTGCCGCCGGGCGCCCTGCGCCTCTTCTCCATCGTGGGGATCGAGGACTTTTTCTTGAAGCCGAACCGCGACCTGCACGAGTTGCTGTCCAAGCGCCAAATCGCCCACGAATACACGGAGGTGCGCGGCGAAACGGAGACCATGTCGAAACACACGCGGCCTTTCGCGTTCTGGGCGCTCGGACGTCTCTTCGAGCGGTTTGCGGAGTGTTTTGCGGAGGAGATCGAGGCGCCGTTGGCGCCGGGACGGCTTGTGAAGGTGGGGGATGAGGAAGTTGTCTGCGCCGGAGAGGAGGCTTCGTTGTCGCATGGAGAGCCGCCATCTTGGCGTCTCGTGTTCCAACGGCTCGTCAACGGGCGGTATGTCGTCATGGTTCGTGAACTCTCGACGGGGAAGGAAACTGAGATCTCGCCTGCGGAAGGTCAGGCGTGCCATCCGGCGTGGAGTCCCGACGGAAGCGTGCTCTACACCTATGGCAACGAGACGAAGACCGGTTTCGCCGCGCGCAACGACGAAACGGGCTGGAACCTGTGGCTGTGGAAGGGCGGCGTCCGGCGGCAGGTCACGCACGGACGCCAACGGGCCTACGCGGCCTCGTTCGCGCCGGACGGACGGACCGTCTATTTTTCGTGTGACCGTGTAGCGGCTCTAACTGGGAAAGCCGCCTTCCAGGCGGCGGCGGATCCCAATGCGATCAGCCGCGCGGGCATTGCCGCCGTGCCGCTGGACGGACACGGCGAGCAGCGCACGGTCTGCGTGCTGCCGCAAAGCAATTCCGCCTGCAGCCAACCGCGCGTTTCGCCCGATGGCAAATTGCTTCTCCGCGCCGAGCTTGCGAAGTTCCGCGAGCCATGGCGGCTCGTCGTCTCGCCGCTCGACCATCCTGAACGGCGCACGTACCT
>JAFRNO010000320.1 GCA_017430155.1 Kiritimatiellia bacterium
CATGGCCGCCGCGCTGGTCGCGACGGCGCAGCCGCTCACGCCCGGCACGGGCGTGGCGAACGACCATACGGGCAACATCGGCGGGGCCACGGGCGTGGTGTACGCGCCGCGCACGACGGAGACGGGCTACGGATACGTCGACGGCATGACAGTGATCGGCTTCACGTTCCTGCCGTGGGCGGTGCCGAACCATTCGTGGGACGTGACGGGCGTGCGGATGAACCTCGGCTGGGGCGCGTACCGCGACACGGCCGGATTCGACTTCGGCGTGTTCTCCTCGAACCGCAACGCGGACGGCCTGTTCATCAACTGGTGCGGCACGTATGCGACGGGCGACTCGTACGGCTGGCAGAACGGCCTCGTGAACGTGGTGTCGCACCGCATGTGCGGTCTCCAGATCGGCCTCGTCAACTACGCGGACCGCCTGGACGGCGTGCAGATCGGCCTTTTGAACTTCGCGCGTTCGCAGTGGTTCTTCCCGTTCATCAACATCGGCTGGTAAAGGCATAGGGCGTTCGCATGAAACTCAGGCCAATTGCCCTCGCCGCGCTCGCGTGCGCCTGCGCGGCGGGATGCCGCACGACAGAAGAGGTTCTGCGTGACTACGAGCGGAACCTGTCCCTGGGCAACTACGGCGGTTCCACGGAGGAGCTTCTGGAGCTGGCCGACAAACAGGACGGTTCCCAGCTGCTGTGGCGGCTCATGGCCGCGAGCACGCTGCACCTGACGAATTCCCGCGAGGCGGAGGCCATTGCGCACTTCGACCTCGCGGAGCAGGTGCTCCAGAAAAACGACCAGATGTCCGTATTCGCCCAAGGCGGGGAAGGCGCGCTCGCGATGATGACGAACGACCGCGTGTTCTCCTACGACGGCGGCGGCCTCGACCGCGTCTTCACGTGCGTCTACCGCGGCATCGACTTCCTCTGCACGGGCAGCCGCGACAACGCGCGCGTGGAGTTCAACCGCGCCGCGCAGTACCAGCGCAACTGGCTGTACGACCGGCGCAAGGACATTGACGCGGCGGCTCGGAAGATGGCGGCGGACGCCGCGGCCAGCCAGCGGCGGAACGGCGCGACCGTACAGGACTATTCCCCCTATGTGGACAGGGCGATGGCAGACGCCTCCCTTGGCGCGCAGATCCGGGAGAAGACGGGGTTCGACCCCGCGACATCCGGTCGGCTTGACGCCTTGCCGCAGTCCGCCTACGTGAATGCCTACGCGGCGCACCTCGCGGGCGTCTTCCGCTGGGTCAACGGCGACAACGGCCTTGACGACCTCAAGCTCGCCGTCGCCGTCAAGCCCGGTGACGCCCTGATCGCGCGTGACTTCGCCGAGTGCGGCGGAGGCGGGAAGCCGTCCAACCAGGTGTGGATCTGGGCGGAGGACGGCCTGTGCCCGATCCGCGAGGAGTGGGAGGTCCACCTGCCCCTGTTCTTGATCCCCTACGCCTCCTATTTCGTCAAGCACGCCGGCATGGCCTTGCCGGTCCTGCGCGAGCGCGCCTACGGCGCGACCACCTGGAACGTCGTCGCCGGCGGCGGCGCGGCGCCGATGACGGAAGTCGAGAACGTGGACCATCTCGTGCGGACGGAATACGACGTCTACATGCGCGGCGCGCTTGCGCGCGAAATCACGCGCGTGATCGTCAAGGTGGGTTTGCAGGTGGCGTTGGGCGCCACGGCCGCGAACGTAAGGGATGACAACACCCGATTGGCCCTTGAACTCGTCCAGATCGGGGTCGCGACCTGGTCGGCGACGACCACGGCGGCGGACCTCCGCAGCTGGACGGCCCTGCCGAAGCGCGTGATGGCCGTGCGGCTGGACCGTCCGGCGGACGGCGTGGTGCAGGTCATGGCGGGCGGACAGTCGATTCCCGTGACGGTTCCGCCGGGCAACTCGCTCGTGTTTATCCGCAAAACGGCCCCCTCGGCGCCGCCGGTTGTGAAGACGGCGACATTTCGATGATTTTTTCTGAACGCGTGTCAGACGGCGCGCGCATCCGTTCCTATCCCCGATGAAAAGCCTAAAAGAAAGAGGTGACAACATGAAGATCAACAAGATTCTCGTTGCGGCGGTCGCCGCAGTTGCATGCGTGAGCATGGCGTCGGCGGCCTGCGGTTTCCGCGGCGGCCATCACGGCGGCTTCCACGGCGGCCATCATGGCGGCTGGGGCCATCATCACGGCGGCTGGCACCATGGCGGCTGGCACCACCACGGCTGGGGCCGCGGCTGGGGCTGGGGCCTCGGCGGCTTCGCGGCCGGCTACGTGACCGGATCGCTCTGGAACCGCGGCTACTACTCGCCCTACTACTACGGTTCGCCCTACTACGCGTCTCCGTACTACGCCGCTCCCGTGTACACGGCCCCCGCCGTGCAGACGGTCGTGACGACTCCGGTGACGTACACGGCGCCCGCCGTCCAGACGGTCGTGGCTCCGGCGACGTACACGGCTCCCGTCGTCTACCGCTCGTGGTAAGTTTGCAGTTGCCTGCGCGCGTTTTTTTCGGTAAAATAGCTCCAACCAACCAAGAGGAGTTATGAATATGAAGAAAATGTTTCTGCTTGCGGGTCTCGTCGCCGCCTGCACGGCGTCGGCCCAGTTTCTCCAGAACCTGACGCAGGCGCTCGTCCAGCCTGAACCCGCTCCCGCACCTGCCCCGGTCGTCCAGCCGCAGGCGGTCGTGCAGCAACAGGTCGTCCAGCCGAC
>JAFRNO010000042.1 GCA_017430155.1 Kiritimatiellia bacterium
GATAATGATTTCGGAAGAGAGGGATTCCTTCGTTGCCTTGAGGATTTCGGGTTTTGCGTCAGGGCCGTAGATGGACGGGTACAGGTCCAGATTGAGTCGGATCTGGGCGGCAATCTGAATCATGGCCTTGTCTGGATCCGTCCAGGTCTGCACGGCCTCCACGGAGCAGTACATCGCGGCCATGTCGCCCTTCGCGTTGATCTCGTCCATCAGCGCGCGGAACGCGGTCGTCTTGCCACACTGCCGCGGGGCGTGGACGACGAAGTACTGTTTTTTCCTGATGAGAGAACCCACCTCCGGCAGCCTTTCGGAAGCCGGAAGCATGTAATGATCGGCCGCGATGCACGGCCCTGCGATGTTGAACCACCTTGACATGCCGCACATTATACCATAAATCCGCGCCAGCGTGCGGCGTTGCCGCGCCGCGCACACTTTTTCCGCTTTCCGCTGTCATCGGCGTTGGCGCCATGCGTTTATGTTTTTGAGGGCAAGGCGGCATACCGGACGGCGCGCCGCTTGGCTTCCGTGTTGGCTTTGCAACTGCTGGAAACTACGACAATCCGAGGTTGAGAAGGAGCCGAGCGGCACCGTTTCGGGTGTGTCGCCTTGTCCTCTTTCAACCAGGCTGTCGTAGGCCTCCAGCGAGAGGCGGGCGGCACACCTGATTGTATCATTAACTAAGAAAAGAGCTAAGAAACATCTGTTGTCCAAACAGAATATCATCATCAAGAAAGGAAGTTCTAATCCATGGTAGCAAAGTGTGTTTATTGGGTAGTTGCGCTATTTGTGTGCTTAATTGTTGGGATGATTTTTCCTGGCATTGGGCATGCTTTTCTTGCATTCGCCGCGTGGAAATTTTATCATGAAATTTTCAAAGATTAACCGCCCGTCCCCAAGTGTCATATATGTGTCTTTTACTCGCCGTATTCCCCTTCGATCGCGGCGATCATGCGGCTGACGCGCGTCTTGACCTGGGCAACGGTGTTGCGCGGGACGCCGAAGCGCGCCGCCACCACGCCGATGGGCTGCCTTTCCAGCACGTAGGCGCGATAGATTTCCCGTGTCTGCTGGGAAAGCGCGGTCTTCGTGAGCGCATGCTCAACGGCCGCCTCGTGGCGGGCGAGCCGCCATTTCGCGTCGAGCAACGCCTCCGTTTCCGACGGCAGGGCCGGCAATTCGTCTTCGGGAACGCACTCAATCGGCACGCATGTGACGCGCGCCTGCGCCTTGCGCCACCGGCTGACCAGCGCATGGCGGATCATCGTGGCAAGATAGCAGCGGAACCGTCCCGCCTCGGCGCTGTATCCGCCCGCGCGCAGGGCGTCCACGAGCTTCGCGAAGATTTCCTGGACAACATCCTCGGACTCCGCCGGCGGCGTTCCCATGTGTTCGGCGAACATGCGTATGGCCGGGGCGTACAGGCCGAAGAGGCGCGTCCAGCTGGCTTCGTCCGTCGCATGCCCCGTCGCCTCCACGGCGATTCGCGCGAGGAGCGTGGCGGGCGTATCTGGGAAGGTGCTCGACACGTTCAATCCTCCGGGGCGGCGGCGGGAATGGTGAACAGGTCGTCCGTGCGAACGGTGCTGTTGCCTCGGCCTGAAAAATTGCGCGTGGCCAACCAGGCACATACGAGCAGCACAGCAGCGGCCACAAGGCCGATTATCATCCATCTCGTGCGGATTCGGGTACGGACACACGGTCGTTCCAGACTCCGATGCAGCTGCTCGGCAAGCGGCGACAACACATTCGGACGTTCCCTCGGATCTTCCGCAAGCAGTTTTGTGAGGATTTCCCGCCATGTCCCGTCAAAGGGCTCCAGAAGGTCCCAGATTTTCTGCCGGTTCTCGTACCAGATGCCGGTCAAGAGGCGGAAGAGGACGATGCCGAGCGAATAGGCGTCGGACGCGGCCGTGGCTTCTTCGCCGCGCCGCACCTCCGGCGCCATGTAGCCGGAAGTCCCCATGAAGAGCGAGCCGGACGGCGCTTCCTCGGAAACGGACGTACTTCCCACGTTCAGCTCCTCCCGAAGCGGCGCGCTGCAGAAACGCGAAATGCCGAAATCGCTCAGCACCACGTTACCCTGCGCGTCGAGAAGGACGTTGCTCAGTTTGACGTCGCGGTGGACGACCCCTTCGCCGTGGATGCAGTCGAGCGCGGCGGCCAGCTGGCCGAACCACCGCGCCACGCGCGCTTCGTCCGCACTTCCCGCCTCGACGTCGGCAAGCGTCCGCGGTTCGCCGCTCTCGTCCAGCACG
Organism: Kiritimatiellia bacterium; assembly: GCA_017430155.1. Classification (GTDB taxonomy): domain Bacteria; phylum Verrucomicrobiota; class Kiritimatiellia; order RFP12; family UBA1067; genus RUG572. The sequence goes on from JAFRNO010000042.1 coordinate 2,256, forward strand.
ATATCCATCACGAAGTAAGGCGTCTGCGTGGCGACGTCCACGTTGAGGTCGAACACGCGCACGAGATTCGGATGGCGGAGGCGCGCCAGAATGCGTCCTTCGGCAAGGAACCTCTCTTTCAACAACTCTACGTGTCCATGGTCGAGCGTAAACGCCTTGAGCGCGCAGCGGGTACCCAGTTGCGTGTGGAGCGCCTCGTAGACGGCACCCATGCCCCCCTTCCCAAGGAGGCGAACAATGCGGTAGTCGCCGATGCGGGCGTCTGGCCGAAACTCCGTCACGCGCCCCCTACACGATGAGCATGCAGTCGCCGTAGGAGAAGAAGCGGTACTGGGCGCGGACGGCCATCGCGTAGGCGCAGAGGATGCGTTCGCGCCCGGCGAGCGCGCTCACCATCATCAGGAGCGTGGACTGCGGCAGGTGGAAGTTCGTGAGCATCGCGTCGCACGCCTTGAACGCGTAGGGTGGGTAGATGAAGATGTTGGAGGCGCCGCTCCCGGCCACCACC
>JAFRNO010000321.1 GCA_017430155.1 Kiritimatiellia bacterium
GTCACGGGCGCGGGCAACTACGCCGGCGCGTTCGCCGCCACCGTGCCGTTCAGCGTCTCGCCGCCGCCGCCGGCAGGCGTCACGCGCCTCGACTACATCCAGGGAAACGCCGCCGCGTATCTGGTCACCGACTGGACGATCAATCCACAGACGGACAGCGTGGAGACCGAAATCGAATTGACGGATGCGAGTACCGACGCTGCAATCTGGTGTGCGCGCGGCTCGAGCAATACGGATCGGTCGTTCACGCTGTTCCGGTTGAGCAGCAACACCTTCCGTTGCGACTGCGGGACTGACGGTGGGTGGACGACAATCGGCTGGGCGGGCATTTTCCCGTTGGGCGTGAAGCTGCCAATTACGGCGCACGGCGCAGACTTCACCGTAGGAGAGGTCAGAAGTCACCGCGTGGTGGACGCCTCGTTCACGCAGACAGGTGGTCCGCTCATGCTCTTCGCAAGCTACTATGGCGGCACGTCGAGTCACATACAGTACAAGGGCCGGAACCGCATGTACGAGTTCCGCGTGTTCCGCCAGGGGCGGCTCGTCCGTCGTTTCGTGCCGGTGCGCACTACTGGAGGCGTGGCGACGATGTGTGACCTAATGACCGGAGAGACGCTCACGCCGAGCGGCGGGGCGTTCATCGCCGGGCCGGACTTCGCCGACTTCGACATCACCGTCGCCGACCAGGCGTGGGACGGCGAACTGAAGCACGCGCCCACGCCGTTCGTGGCGGCGACGAACCACACAACGGGCGTGGCACTCGAACCGGGAAGGGACTACACTGTGACGTACACGAACAACGCCGCCGAGGGCTGGGCGCGCGCCGTCGCGGCCGGTGTGCAGGATTCGGATTACGAGGGACAGCAAACCGAAGCTGACTTCCGCGTGATCAAGGCGCTTCCCGACGGCTATGAACGCCTGGAATATCTGGTGAGCGACGGTCTCACGGCCTTGCCGACGGACTACGTGCCGAAACCATCGACGGACACGCTGACTCTCGACTTCGCGATGCGCGACATCCACGGCTGGGGAGGCCTTGTCTGCGCGCGCGGCACCTCAAATGCCAACAGCTGGAGCTTGTGCTGGAACGGCTTGTGGCCGAATTTCCGCTTTGACAGCCACACGAACGTGGTTGACGTCCCCATCGGTACGTTCATAACGACGGGCACACGTTACACGATCAAGATGTCTAACAGGACCGCCTCGACGGACGGAGGCCTCAGCGCGACGGCGGCGACGGCGCCCGCTACGGCAGGCGGCGCGATGTTGTTGCTGGGCTACTACAACACGCCGACCACTCGGGCGCCTATCAACTGCGCGGCGGCGCGCGTGTACTCGTGCAAGGTCGTTCGTTCGGGCGCGCTGCTCCACGACTGGGTGCCGGTGCGCACGCCGGAAGGCGTGGTGACGCTGTACGACCGCGTCACCGAGGCGCCGCTCGTCTGCACCGGAACGGGCAAGCTCATCGCCGGCCCGTCCTGGGCGCACGAAGGCCCCGTCATCCCGCCCACCGGAACACTGATGCTTTTCCGTTAGATGTTAACGGTAGGGGCACGCGTCCCGCGTGCCCGCAGATCCCTCCAGCCGGAGCATCCGATAGCCAATCGGCTCCAAGGCGAATGTCATCCTCTTGCCGTCAATCTTCGGAGCGGGGCCGAAGTCGGACGAGACGAGCTTGCCGATTCCCTCCGAAAGCACGAGCGTAGCGGCCTGCGCATTCGTCGTGCAGTTCACGGCGAGAAGATACGCGTCGCCTTTGTGCCGCCAAGTACGGACGGCCACCGATTCCGTTGCGCCAGAAACTGCTATTGGCGGGTCGGCGGACAGCAGCACCTGCTCGTACTTCTTCACCTCCGCCGCCGCCGCTTTCGTCCTTGCCCATGCCGGCGCAAACGCGTCGTTCGGATCGTCATGCGGCTCTGACAGGTGGTGGTAGGCGTAGTAGACGATGCCGTTGGCGCCGCCTGCGATGGACTGCCATGTCATGTTGGACATCTCTTTCTGCGTCGGCGCACGCTGTCCCTTGGTTTCCTTGCGCTTCAGCCAGCCCCAGCCGAAGGCCTGCGGCACCTGCCAGATCGCCTTCGTCCCGAACGTGCCGACAATGCCCTGGCGCAGCGAGGATATCACCGTCTCAATCGGCTTTTTCGGGATCGGATACGGATCCATGCCCAACACGTCGTACGTGCCGAGATAGTGCCGAATCTCCGAGAACACGTCTTGCACCGACCAGGTCGGATGGTCCGGATCCAGTGACTCCACCCATCTCTGGCGCGCCGCCAGCTTCGGGATGTCGGATATCGGACGCTCGTCGTTCGTGTACCAGGCAAGCAGCGCGGGATGGTCCTTGAACTTCCGCACCGTCTCATGCACCCACGGCCTGCCGACGGATTCGTCGGACATCCCGTAGCGCAGGTCAAATATCACCTTCAATCCCGCTTGCCGATACAATTCCATATCTTCTTCCGACGGACCTTTCGGCGCGTAGGGCATCACGCAGTTGAACGGACCTTCCGTGTACACGGTCAGGTTGGAGGCGGAAACCCTGCTGTTCTTGAAATACATGCCAAGGGGAAAGAAAGGCTTGCCGTCCACGATCGTGCGGTTGTGGCTGTCGATGTACACCCGACGGCGCGTGGACGATTCAACCCGCGCAAACGGCGCACCTGCCGAGCCGAGCGTCTTGCCGCCCAGCGAGAGTGTGCATGTCACTTCGTTCGTGCCCAGCCCGAAAAGCGTTGTGTCGAGAGTGATTGCGGCCTCAGTGGGCGAAACCATCTCGCCCGGAACTGTCTTGCGGCTGCCGTCCTTCGCCGTATAGGTGAAGGTTGCCGAATAGTCACTCAGTGCCTGATGCCTCGTGTCGGTGTTGATCGAAGCCGAGAAGCGCACCGGGCCACCTGTCGATTCGCTGCGGTAGACATGCGGAAACACGCCGGCGACAGACTGCATGTCGTATTCGGCGAGGTAGACGTTGTCGATCACCGCGCGCCCGGAAACGCATCTCTTTGCCCAGGGCTGGATGTAGGCCCGCACGATTCCGTCCGGCACCTCGCGGGTGATGAACTCCACCTTAATCCAGTCTTTCGTCGTGCCGTTGGCGAATACGCGCGGTCCGCCGCCGAACTTCCATTTGCCGTCGTCCCCATAGCCCTCGAGGTAGATCCCCATGCCCTGTGCCGGCGTTGGCCGCTCCGTGACAAGGTTTGCCGTCTTCACGAGGGCGGATACATAGTAGCGCCGTCCGGCCTTGAGCACCACCTCCTGCTGCGGACGTCCCCCTTTCTGTTTCTTCTCCGCGGAGCATTCGAACACCAAGCCGCCCGAACCGTTGTGCCCGGCGCGTTCGCCATGCCAGCTGGGATGGCGGCTCCATCCGACGGGATATCCGTTCCTGTCGGTTTCCTCGAACCCGGCGTTTTTCAGTTCCACCGTCGCTCCGGCAAATGCGGTTGCCGCGCTCAATGCGCAAACCGCCGTCATCATGATGTGCATTGCATGTGCCTTTCCGTAAAATCTTCAGCCCAGCCGCTCGATCTTCACGTAATCGAACCTGATGCGCCCGGCTCCGCCTTCGCGCACGAGAAGGTCGTAGGTGTACGCCGCTTCGGCTTTCGCGAATTCAAGCACGTAGCGCATGCTGCCGGACTTGCCCGGAGGCGTGGAGATGCGCGCCACGGCGTTGTTGAGCGGCGTCCTGTTGCGCAGCACGAACGTCCAGCACGGCCCGTCGCCCTGTTCCGTCGTCATGTCCACGGTGAAGCGGAACTTCGCGCCCTTTGTCCCCTCCCACACGCCTTTCGGGAAGGCGAGGCGGGCCTGCGCCCCCGACCGCATTTCGTAGAAGCCGTCCTTCGCTTCGAGCGCGGCAGGACTCGCCAATCCCCTCAGGTACTTGCATTCCTTCATCGGGTCGGAAGACTCCCAGACCGTCGTTCCGCCCGCCGACGGATTCCCCGCCGTGAACGTGCAGGACAGTTCGCGTCCTTCGCGTCCCCACACGTTGCGCGGCTGCACCGAGACGCGGTAGTGCGCCCCGGCGGTGAAATACGCCGCCGAAACGGCCTGCGACACGGTTGCCGGACGATCCTCCTCGCGTTGCCAGAAGTCGCCGTAGATGTCTTTGCGCGCGAACGGAATCCACGCGCCGCCATCCTGCTTCTTGATTTCGATTCGGTACGCCAGAGGCCGCACCGCGCCGGAGACGCACGGGAAGGTGATCGTCGCCGTCTTGAACGGCTGGTCCATCGTCACGCCGACCTTCGCGTTGGACGCGAACTCCGGCGCCTTCGCCGACGCGGCGCGCGGTCCGCGCCTGTAGGGGGCCGTGGACGGGTCGAACGGCCACGGCACGATCCACGGCGCGTCCGCCGCGTATTCCTTTCTGTCGCGCACGTCGAACCGGCGGAACACGATGCGGTTGGCGAACACCTCCATCAGCACGGCGCCGTAGTTCTCCATCCGCTTCGGCGCGCTGCCGGGAAGGCCGCCGCCCCAGTTCTGCAGGCAGCCGATGTTTACGGACGTGAACTCGCCTTGCCAGATCGCCCGCTCGTCGCGCAGCGAACCGTGCGAGTGTCCGGAGATGTTGACGGCCGTCGGGTGGCGGTTCAGGACGCGGCGCTTTTCCGCCGACCCGCGCTTGCCGCGCGTGGTGCCCTCCGGCGGCACATGGGCGAAGGCGAACACCGGCTTGCCGGGATGCGACTTCTCCGCGGCCGACAGCATCGAGTCGAACCGCTTCCAGTCAACCTGTCCGTGGCGACCGTAGAACTGCGGGATCACGACATACGGGAAGCCCTTGATTTCGCCTTCCGCATACGGTCCGTTCGGCGACTTGATGAGTTCTTGCATCTCGGCGAACGCCTCGGGCGCGTCCTTCTGGGCGTCGCCGCGCGGATGGTTCTTGTAGTCGAAGGCGTCATGCCACGCATAGACGAACAGCTCCTGGGGGCGTTTCGCCGCCGGAACGCCCGCGAACGTCTCCTCGACCATCTCGCGGTAGGCGACGTAGCCCGTCGGATAATGGTGGTCGGCCACGTCGCCGTCGTTGACGATCAGATCCACGCCGATGTCGCGGAAGAGCTCGTATGCGAGTCGCGCACGCGCGCAGCTCGCCTTCGTCTTGCCGACATGCGTATCCGTCATCAGCCCGACCTTGAGAAGCGGCTTTTCCTCCGCTCCCCACACTCCAGAAAGCGGCGCGAATGCAATCGCTCCGCCAATGAACGTCCTTCTTGTCATTTTCATGCCCATACAATACCAAATTGCCCACCTCGCTGTCAATCCAGTACAGTGCTTACGAAATTGTTCGTTACGAAAAAAATCGTAAGTTCACGCTTGATTGTTCGGCTCTGGAAAGAGTATAATCTTGGGCATGGCAAACCCTTTCAACTATCTCCAGTTCGCCACGGGCGACCAGTTCTATGACAGGAGGGAAGTCCGCAAGGATCTTCTTTCCCGTTTCCTGAGCGGGCAGACGAACGTCGTCTTGTACGGTCCGCGCCGCTACGGGAAGAGCTCGCTTGTCGCCGAACTTGTCGGCGACCTTGAAAAGGCGGGCATTCCCTGCGTGACGCTGGACGTCGTCAAGGTGCCGTCTATCGACATGTTCGTATCCGCCTACGCGACAAAGGTGTATCGCCGGCTCGCGCCCGTCAAGTTCGAGTTCAGGAAATTGGGGATGTTCCTCAAGAGCCTCAGGCCGAAGATGTCCCTGGGACCGACGGGCGAGACGGGGCTTTCCTTTGAACCGTCAGGCGCGACGGTCGGCCCTGAGGCGCTGACGGAAGTCCTGGACCTCCCTCAGAAGCTTCTTTCCGGGAAGGGCAGGGCCGTTGTCGTGTTCGATGAATTTCAGGAGGTGAAGGATCTTTTGCCGAACGACGGTTTTGAGCGGGTCATGCGTTCTGCCATACAGTCGCACCGCAACGTCTCGTACATCTTTCTCGGCAGTCGCTACCACATGCTCAGGAGGATGTTCACCGACCACAACCGCCCGTTCTACAAATCTGCCGTCACGATTCTCCTCGGCAAGCCGCCCGTGGAGGAGAGCGTCCGCTTCGTGATTGACCGCTTCGCGAGCGCGGGGAAGTCGATTGCGCGGGATGCGGCCGAACGCCTTGTCGGCAAGATCGAAAACATACCCTACTTCATCCAGCAACTTGGCTTCGAGACCTTCCGACTTGCCGACGACGCGCACCGGAAGTCCGTTTCGTCGGCCGATGTCGATTCCGCCTTCGCCAACCTTTCCTGCTTCAACCGCGACCAATACGAGCAGCTGATGCTCACGCTGTCCGTCTCGCAGAAGAAGCTGCTGATCGCCCTTGCGCACGAGCAGACGGATGAATTCGGAGATGTCTACCGGAGACGGTACGCGCTTGGCGTTTCATCAACGGTGAATTCCGCCAAGTCCAAACTGATGGAGGACGGCCATATTGAACTTTCGGACGGAAAGTACGTGGTCGCCGATCCTTTTTTCGCGCAGTTTCTTCGTACATAGCAATCAGTTTCAGGACACAGGCGCATGAGACGGAGGTGCCACATGGGAAAATTCATCACAGTTTTTATGTTCCTTGCAGTTGCGGTGCTGGCGGCAGGGCGAGCCGATGGCGTGTTCATCTCGTCCCGCCATTCGCAGGTGGAGCTGAAGGGCAACTGGTACCCTGAGATACAGCGCGCGGGAAAGGAAACGCGCTGCCACTGGATGTCGGGCACGGCCGGCGAATCCGCGACGCTGCGGTTCGAGGGAACCTCGGTGGCGGTGTCGACGCGCACGGGGGCGCGCGTCACGTGGCGGAACGTGACGCACACCAACTCGCTGGCGAGGCTCGGGCGCTTCGCCGTGCGGCTGGACGGACGTCCGCTTGCGCCGATCAGCCTTGCCGGGTCCGAGGCCGATGCCGCCGCGCGTCCCGAACGCTCGCAGGCGGCGGTGATCACCGTGGCGAAAGGCCTCCCCGCCGGGCCGCACGTGCTGGAACTCGTCAACGACGGCGCCGGCGAGGTCACGCTGGCGGGCTTCGTACTGGACCGTCCGCAGAAGGGCGCGGAGCCCGACTATTCCCGCGAATCGCCGGAACTCGCCGCTGAAACGCACAGGCTGCCGCCGATCCTGTTTGTGGAGGGGGCACCGGTGCGGACATTTTCCGGACCGTCTAAGATCGGATTCTCCTCGTGGCCGAACGACTACGTGTGGGGCGCGGCGATCAAGGCGGTCGACCCGGCGCATCCCGAAAAGACGCCGCGCGTCCTCTTCTCCGAAGACGACTCCTACATCCTCGACCTTGCACTGTCGTATGACGCGAAGACGATCTGGTTCTCCATGCGCCGCCACAAGTCGCCGTGCTGGCACATCTACAGGATGAATGCGGACGGCACGGGGCTCGTGGCGCTGACGAGCGGCCTCTCCCACAACACGTCCCCGGCGCCGCTGCCTGACGGTCGCCTTGCGTTCATCTCCTCGCGCGAGCCGCTCACGCATCTCGTCTGCGCGGAGGGCCCCTCCACGCGCGTGCATGTGATGGAGGCCGACGGATCGGGCGTGAAGATGATCTCGTCCAATACGCTGGCCGACTTCTGCGTGACCGTGCGCCACGACGGTCGGCTGCTCTACTCGCGCTGGGAGTACGTGGACTGGAACATCATGTCGCGCCAGTCGCTCTGGACGCAGTACCCCGACGGACGCCATCTGGAGCTGTTCTTCGGCAATCTGCTCGACGACCCGCCCACGCTCATCCAGGCGCGCGAGCTGCCGGACGCTCCGGCGTCCGTCGTCTGCACGTTCGCGCCGCACCACGGATCGCCCTACGGCGCCATCGGCGTGGTGTCGGCGGAGAACGGCCCCGAGGGGAGGAGGGACGCGGAAGTGCGCTGGCTCACGCCGGAGTTCCCGTCCATCATGGACTTCAACCACCTCTGGTCCTACTGCTGTCCGTACCCGCTCGGCGGCGGGCGCTACCTCTGCTCGTACGGGGGCGGCGGGACGCATCGCTACCGTCTCTCGCTCATCGACGAGAAAGGCAACAGGGCCACGGTGTACGACCCGAAGACGACGAGCGCGTTCTGCGCGACGCCGTTCGTCGCACGGCCGGCCCCGAAGACGCTCGCGTCGTTCACGCCTGCCGAGGTCAGGAGCGTGAAGATCCCGGCCGCGGCGCCGGGGCAGCCGGCTGCGGAGGAGGTGAAGGTGGGCTTCCTGTACGTGACGGACGTGACGCGCGGCTACGCCGAGGGCGTGGCGCGGTCGGACGTGAAGGCCGTGCGCATCATGGAGCAGCTGCCGAAGACCGTGGATCTGGGCGGACTGCGCGCCTACGACCAGAGTCCGGTCATGGGCGTGGGCACCTACTACGCCAAGCGCGTCTGGGGATACGTGCCCGTGGAGGAGGACGGCAGCGCGTACTTCGAGGTGCCGGCGATGAAGGAGATCTATCTCCAGCTGGTGGACGGCGACGGACGCGAGCTGCTCCGCATGACGAGCGCCCTTAACGTCATGCCCGGTGAGAGCCGCAGCTGCGCCGGCTGCCATGAGAGCCGCATGACGGCGAGCGGCTCGTTCACGGGCCGGGCCTCGCGCCGTGCGCCCACGCCGCTTGCGCCGCCGGACGGGCTACGGGCCGGGGTCATCGACTACATGCGCGACATCCAGCCAATCTGGAACGGTCATTGCGTGCGCTGCCACGGCGGCGCCGACCCAGCCGGCGGGCTCTCCCTGGAGGACGGGCGCACGCGCTTCTTCTGCCGGAGCTACGACGGGCTGAACGAGCGCGCGCAGAGCGACCGCACGAGCTACCTCTCGTACGGCGGCGCCCCCGGCGCGGAGAAACGCAAGCCGCTGATCCACTCCATACTCCTCAACTACGGCTTCGCCGACGTTCTGCAGCCGCGCCAGACCGGATCGTGCGCGAGCCGTCTGTCGGAATACCTGGAACGCGCCCACTGCGGCTCCGACTTGACGCCGGAGGAGCATCGGCGCGTGTACGAA
>JAFRNO010000322.1 GCA_017430155.1 Kiritimatiellia bacterium
CCAGTGCGGCATGGCGCGCGCGAAGGAGCTGTTCGCGGGGGCGGGCACGTACGAGACGTTCATCGACGTGGCCGTGCCGGACGGCATTCCCGCCGGCACCTATCGCGTGCGGTACGGCGCGTGGTGCCCCAAAGGCGGACAACGCCTCTCGATCGGCGGCGCGCCGAATGACGGCGGGCACCGCATCAAGGGCGGCACCATCGAGGTGGCGCGCGCGGACGGCAAGATTTCGGGTGTCTCCTGGAAGCCGGAGGGCTCTCCGGACGAGGCGGCGGCGCGTGACCGTTTGCTCGGCGTGAACCGCGCGGGACGCGCCGTGCAGTTCGGCGGCGTGAAGACGGACGGCACGTTCCGTTTCGCGGACTGGACGATCACGCCCTTGCCGTACTCCGACGCCTTCTCCGCCGAGATCGACCTCGCCGCGTTCGGCGCGGCGGGCCGTACGGTGGCCGGCGTGGACGCGGTCGAGCCCGAGGAGGGCGGCGCCGCGCCGACCTGGAGCCAGACGGGCAACGTCCTCAAGGTCGCTTGCGACGCGAAATCCTTCGCCTATCGCATCAAACTGCGCGACTGAGGTATGCTTCGCCGGCGGCGCGGCCGATGTCGTAGACGCGCTGCATGCGCGCGGGGTCGTGGCAGACACGCGCGATGTCGAGCGGCTCCTGGGGCGCGATGAGCGCGGCGGCGCCGGCGGCTACGCGCGCGTCGATGTACTCGAGCGTCTCGTTGTACCAGACGTGGCGCGTGGTGAGCGCCTTGTAGATCGCGGGGTGGCGCCGCAGGAAGGGCTTCAGGAGGCACATGCGTTTCTTGGGGAACTTGCGGTAGCCGTGCGGACGCGTGGTGATCACGAGGTTCCAGTCGTAGCCCAGGCTCTCGAAGTAGCGGAGCGGGATGCCGTCCGAGAGTCCGCCGTCGAGCAGTTCGCGTCCGTCAATCGCGACGGGGCGCGAGACGAGCGGCATGGAGGCCGAGGCCTGGATCCACCGGAAGGCGGTCTCGTCGGCCGTGTCGAGCCGCTTGTAGACGGGATGGCCCGTGGCGCAGTCCGTGGCGACGACGTGGAACTCCACCGGATTTGCGGCGAAGGCCGCCGCGTCGAACACGTCCAGCTCAAGCGGCAGCTCGCGGTAGCAGAAGTCCGCCCCGAAGAGGTCGCCCGTCGTGAGGAGCGACTTCCACGAGCAGTAGCGCGGGTCGCGCGCGAAGCGTTTGTTGTAGCGGATCACGCGCCCGATCTGCCCGCTCTTGTAGTTGCAGCCGAAACAGGCGCCGGCTGAGACGCCGACCACGCCGTCGAACGTGACGCCGCGCTCCATGAGCACGTCGAGCACGCCCGCCGTGAACAGACCGCGCATCGCGCCGCCTTCCAGAACAAGTCCTCTCTTCGCATGCACGCTCCTAGTGTAGCAAAAAGCCGTCGTCCTTCCCAGTTCCGAATGCGCGGAAAGGGGATGAATCCGCCGAAAGTGTGGTATAATACCCGCATGATTCTGCAAGACAATCCAAATGAGACGGCGGAGACGGGCGTCGTCATTATCGGAACGGGGCTCATCGCGCGCTTCCACGCGGACGCGGTAGAGGCCATCCCCGGATTGAAGGTCGTGGCGAAGTGCCGCCGCACGGACGACTGGGACGCCGCGCTCGCGCAGCCGGGCGTGGGCCTCTGCCTCGTGGCGAACGCGAGCGGCGCGCACGACGAGGCCGTCTTCGCCGCCGCGCGGCACGGCGTGCCCGTGCTCGTGGAGAAGCCGATCGCCATCACCACCGCGCGGACGGACGCGATGATCGCCGCGTGCGAGAAGGCCGGCGTGCCGCTCGGCTGCATCTTCCAGACGCGGTGGAGCGATGACTTCGCGCGCCTGCGCAAGGCCGTGGAATCGGGCGAACTCGGACGCATCACCTACGCGGCGGTGCACGTGCCGTGGTGGCGGGATGACGCCTACTACACGGGCTCCGATTGGCACGGCACGAAGGCGATGGACGGCGGCGGCGCGCTCATCAACCAGGCGATCCACATGGTGGACTGGCTCACGGCGCTGATGCCGCCCGTGACGGACGTGAAGGCGTTCACGGCCACGCTCGCGCACCCGATGGAGGCGGAGGACACCGTGTCGGCCGCGCTCCGCTTCGAGGGCGGCGCGCTCGGCGGCGTGTACGCCACCACGGCAAGCTTCCCCGGACGCGGCAAGCGCATCGAGATCACGGGCACCAAGGGGACGATCGTGGTGGAGGACTCGCAGCACGGTTCGTCTAACGCGGGCGCAATCCCCTGCGAGCAGCACCGCAAGTGCATTGAGGCGTTCATGGTCTCCGTGCGCGGCGGCGCGCCGTACCCGATCGACGGACGCGAGGCGCGCAAGCCCGTGGACCTCATCGAGCGGATTTACCGCGACGCCGCAACGGGCGGGTCCCAGCGGGTTAGCGGACGCGGATGACCGAGCCGAGGTTGAAGACGGTGGCGCGGGCGGGAGTGCTGACGGTGTAGTTGGCGTTGTCGATGTACGCCACCACGTCGTAGGTGCCGTGCGACTCGACCTTGTCCGTGATCACCAGCTCGCGGCCGGTGGCGTTCGGAATCGGCACGCCGTCCTTGCGCCACTGGTACGAGACCGCGTCGGGCGCGTAGACGGAGAGCACGATGTCGCCCGTGCCGAGCAGCCGCTTGGTCTTGGGGTCCGGCTGGAGGAGGATCTCCGGCCCGTTGCCGAGCGACGCCGCGCCCGTTGCGAGCGGACGCACGAGCACGTAGATGTTCTTCACGCTGTAGTTGACGGCGTTTCCTTCCTGGAAGGTCCAGTCGGGATCCTTCTTGGAGGCGGAATTCGGATTGTTTCCCACGCCGAGGCCGGGGATGCGCGTGTTGAGTTCCTTGCCGGCGCCGTTGTGGCCGAAGGCGACCAGCGAGAGGATCGTCTCGCGTTCCAGGTAGTTGTGCACCTGCATCGACCCGTGGCCGTTGGCGAGCTTCGCGTCGGGCATGCTGTCGCCGAAATCGTAGTCCGAGGCGCTGGCGCCGGGCACGTTGCGGGGGTTGGCCGCGCCGTAGTTGTTCGGCCAGAACTCGAGGTTGCCGGTCGCGTAGTTGCCGGTGTGCACGGGCAGGGCCCCGGCGCTCGCGCCCGCGTAGACGGAGAGGTTCGTGACGTAGCACTGGTGGTTGATCTGCCGCTCCACGCTCGGCACGCCGAGCTTGGAGGCGTCCTCGCAGAACGTGTCCATGGCGGCGCACGTCCAGCGCCAGCTGTTCGTGTCCTGCAGCTCCATGCAGTACGCCACGCGGTCGAAGCGCATGCCGCCGTCGAAGCGGCTCTCGTCCACGAGGTAGTCCGCGCCCGGGTGGCTGTAGCACACGCGGTCCGTCACCTTCAGCTCGTTCAGCAGGCGGAAGCCGGCGAGTTCGGGGACCGCGTTCGTGAGGAACGCGGGAACGGCCCCGTCGCGCGCGACGACGGAGAGCGTGACGTCCGCCGCGTACGGCGCGAGCGAGACGACGAGCGCGTTCGTGGTGTCGACTTCCAGCGGCTGCGCGAGGGTGAGCAGCACGTCGCGCGGCTCGCCGGCGGAGGGCGACACGTCCGCGATCCGGACGGACGGATCGGCGAAGGCGTAGCGCTCCGCCTTCTGCAGGTCCTGCGGCACGGCGGACGGGTAGGAGACGCACACCTTGTCGCGCGCGGCGCTGACGATCGCGCGGCGGGGCAGGCCGACGTCGTTGATCGGCAGCGGGTCGAGCCGCTTCGCGCGGCTCACGAAGACGCGCAGGCGGCGGTAGGAGTAGCTGCCCGCGTTTGACGCGTGCGTCCAGTCGGGGTCGTTGGTGGGACGGTTCCCGATGCCGACGCACACGGACGCCCCCTTGTTGTAGTTGTTGACCGCGAAGAGCGTCTGCTTCGCGCCGTAGTTGTGCACCTGCACGCAACCGTAGCCGGCGGAGCCCACACTGTCCATCTGGTCGCCGAAGTCGTAGGTGCTGCCGCTCGCGTCGGGGATGCCGATCTTGTTGCCCTTGCTGTAGTTGTTGGAGTGGAACTCGATGTTGCCGGTGGTGATGCCCTTGCCGGTGATGATGCCGGAGACGTTGGACTCCACGTCGAGGTTGGCGATCTTCTGCTGGTAGGTGAAGTTGGTGGGGATGACGAGGCGCGTCGCGTCCTGCGTGAAGGCGTCGAAGGCCGTCCAGACGTACTGGGTCGTCGTGGAGTTGTTCGCGACGAGCTCGAAGAAGTAGGCGACGCGCGCGAAGTCCTTTCCGATCTTCGCGGTGTTGTCCGTCACGCGGTAGGAGAGGTTGCTCGTCGGGTCGTTCATCCAGCCTTTCACGGGGATGTTGTAGTCGAGCGCCAGCTCGTAGTCGGCGGCGTCGGGGACGCGCGCGACGACGTCCGCCGGCGCCTCGGCGAACGTGGCGGGCGCGGGGCCTTCCTTCGCGAGGACGTAGATGCGGCGCGTGGCGTAGGTGCCCGCGTTGTCGGCGTGCGTCCAGTCGCTGTTGGCCTGGCCCACGCGGTTGCTGATGCCGAATCCGATGAAGGCGTTGTTGTAGCCCCAGCGGTTCATGCCGAAGAGCGTCTGCTTCGCCGCGTAGTTGTGGATCTGCATCGAGCCGTAGGAGCCGCCGGCGCTCTTCGTGTCGTCGAAGTCGAAGCCGGAGTCGCTGCCGCCGAGGCCGAGCTTCCCCTTCGCGGTGTAGTCGGTGGGCCAGAACTCGATGTTGCACGTCTCGAGCCCCGTGCCCGTCTGGAGGCCGGAGACGTTGGAGGCGACGTCGGTGTTGCGCAGCTTCTGCTGGAACCAGGCGCCGGTGGAGGAGAAGGGGATGCCGATCTGCGGCAGCCTCTCGGTGAAAGCGTCCGTCGCCACCCAGAGGTAATTGATCGTGTTGGGGGTGCCGGGCGCGCGCGTCTCGACGAAGTAGGCGACGCGGCAGAAGGAGTTCGTGCCCATGCTCTCGTCGATGAA
>JAFRNO010000043.1 GCA_017430155.1 Kiritimatiellia bacterium
CCCAATCTCTCATAACTGCAAATTCGCAAATCCAGAAATGGCGCAGAGCTTTCCGCTTTTGCTCTCCACAAAAATTCCGCTTTTGAAATCCACGCGACAATCCTGACAAATCTTGTTGCGGTGCGAAGGAATTTGTGATAGATTCATTGTGCAACGGAGAAAACGATGGTGCACGGAAGGTCGTGGTGACATGGAAAAAGACGTGAAGAGAACATTTGAGCGCGTCCTTTTGCTGGCGGCGCTCGCGTTTTGCGGCGCGGCGTTGGCGGCGACGGTGACGGCCGACCAGGCGAAGACGGCCGTACAGCGGTGGTTGCGCGACGATCCTGCGCTGGGATGTCCGATCCAGGGCGCCGTGGGCGACGTGCGCACCTGTACGCCCACGAACGGCGCGTCCTTCCATGTGGTGAAGCTGGCGGCCGGCGGTTTCGTCGTGACGTCCGCCGATACGCGCCGCGCGCCGGTCGTGGCGTTCTCGTCGGGCGCGGATCTGGTCGAGGACGACGCCAATCCGCTCTGGGTGCTGTTGAAGAGGGATCTGGCGATCCGGACGCAGGGCGAATCTTCCGGCGGCGGGGCACAGTTGATGGGCGCGGCGCCGTCTGAGGTCGAAGCCGCGAACGAGGCGAAATGGGCGAAGCTGCTGGGTGGCGGCGCGCAGTTGATGTCGATGCAGGGCATCTCGTCCGTGTCCGACGTGCGCGTGGCGCCGCTCGTGCAGTCGAAGTGGAATCAGGAAAATGTCGGTAGCGACTATTGCTACAACTATTACACGCCGAACCACTACGTGTGTGGGTGCGTGGCGACGGCTGGCGCGCAGATCATGCGCTATTTCTGCTTCCCCACGGCCGCGATGTCGCCGTACACGAATGAATACTGCGCCGTCAACGGCACTCCAACAACCCTCATAACCCAAGGCGGAACCTACGACTGGGGGCAAATGCCATTGGTGCCGGATTCTTCCATGACCGTCGCACAGCGGCAGGCCATCGGCAAGCTGACATCCGATGTCGGTATTTGCTGCAACATGGACTACGCGTCTGACGGCAGCTCTTCGGGCGGCTTTATGCTGGCCGATGCCTTCACCAACCATTTTGGCTATGCGAGCGCACAGGTTGCTAACTGGAAGACGGATCATAGCCTGTCTGCAGACGTGAAGAAAGCCCTGCTTTCTAACTTTGACGCAGGGTTGCCCGTCGCCTTGGGGTTGGATGGCCGTGACGGCGGACACGAAATCGTCGGTGACGGCTACGGCTACTCGGACGGGACGCTCTATATCCATTTCAACATGGGATGGGAAGGATTCGACGACGCCTGGTACGCGCCGCCGGCAATGGGAACCACCCAGTATGACTTCAGCATTGTAGACGGCGTCGTGTACAACGTCTTCACGAACTTGCCTCTCAATACTGTCATTTGCAGTGGCCGCGTGCTGGACGCCAATGGCGTTCCTGTGGAGAATGCGATCGTTTCATACTACGAACAAGGATCGCTTGGCGGTGGTTCTGGAATCCAGAGTGCCAATAATACCGGATATGTTTATACAGATCAAAAAGGGATTTATGCACTCATTCTCACACCGGGCTCGTATACGATATCGGCCTGGGCGGATAATGGGCCATCGGCGTCGGTCGCCGTGACTTTGAGCGCGAATGTGTCGATCGAATATGCCCCTGGAGGTGGTTATTGGACTCTCCCCGAACCGCAGGTGAACAACGTGTGCGAGAAAGACATCGTGCTGACGGGCCTCGAGAGCGTCGCGGAGCCGCAGTTTACGCCGTCATCGTGCCTCTTCTATCCGTCTACGAACGTGGTCATCAGCTGCGCGACGGCCGGTGCCACGATTCGCTACACGCTTGACGGGAGCGATCCGATCGAGTCCAGCACGCTCTATACGGGCGCGATCACGGTCAGCGATAACGTGACGATCAAGGCGCGCGCGTGGAAGAACGGCATGAACCCCAGCGTGATTGTCACGGCTACCTACACCTACGATGCCGCCCAGGGCGCGCCCAAGGGCGACTACTTCGCCGATCCCATTGCCATCACGGGCGCGAACGGCTCGCAGAGAATAGACGATAATGCGCCCTACACGGTGGAACCTGGCGAACCGTGGCATACGTTGAATGGGGGGAGTCACTACAATCAATCCCATACGATTTGGTATGAGTGGACGGCGCCAGGATCGGGAACGATAAAATTCACGACTGAGATGCCTCGCTACTATGGAGGTACATTCCTGGCCGTCTATACCGGAAACACCCTTTCATCCCTGCAGCGGCTTGGGTTCTCGACCGACTGGGATACATCAGATGGTTACAGAACAAGTGTTTCGATTGCGGTGACTCAAGGTAGCACATATCGCATCGTTGGCATGTCATGCGATGAATCTGCTACCGATGCGTTTGTCCTTACTTGGTCCGGCGACCTGACGGTTGTTTCCACCGAGACTTCCACTACCGAGGTACCGGTGCCGTACACGTGGCTCGACACCTACTTCGCCGGGCAGGGGACGTCCGCGCAGGCGTATGAAACGTTGGCGAACGCCGATCAGGACGGCGACGGGTTTACGACTTGGCAGGAATACCTGGCCGGAACCGACCCGACGAGTGCGGCGAGTTGTCTGCAGGTGTCCATTCGCATGGAGGGAACGACGCCCATCTTGGAGTGGAACGTGACAAACAGCAACGTCCAGGCGCTTGGTTATCGGTATGTGCCCAAGGGCAAGGTCAACTTGACGGACTCCGGCGCCTGGCAGCCCTCCGCGGCGAACCACCGGTTCTTCAAGCTCTTCATCGAGCCGGCTCAGTAAGTAATCCACTGTGACCTCCGCTGGAACGGCGTTGCTCGGCGTGTTTTTCAACCTTCTGAACATCGAAACGACAACGGAGGAATTGCCGTGAGATTCAGGATTGCGTTTTGTGTTTCGCTAGGAGCGTGCGTCGGCGCGGTGTCTGCGGCGACGGTGACGGCCGACCAGGCGAAGACGGCCGTGCAGCGGTGGCTGCGTGACGACCCCGCGCTGGGGTGTCCGGTCCAGGGCGCCGTGAGCGAAGTGCGCACCTGCACGCCCATGAACGGCGCGTCCTTCCACGTGGTGAAGCTGGCGGCGGGCGGTTTCGTCGTGACGTCCGCCGACACACGCCGCGCGCCGGTCGTGGCGTTCTCGTCGGGCGCGGACTTGGTCGAGGACGACGCCAATCCGCTCTGGGTGCTGCTGAAGAGGGATCTGGCGATCCGGACGCAGGGTGAATTTTCCGGCGGCGGGGCGCGGTTGATGGGCGCGGCGCCGTCGGAGGTCGAAGCCGCGAACGAGGCGAAGTGGGCGAAGCTGCTGGGCGGCGGTGCGCAGTTGATGTCGGCGCAGGGCATTGCGTCCGTATCCGACGTGCGCGTGGCGCCGCTTCTGCAGTCCAAGTGGGGACAGGACACGGTCGGCAACGGAAACTGCTTCAACTACTACACGCCCAGCAACTACGTGTGCGGGTGCGTGGCGACGGCCGGCGCGCAGATCATGCGCTACTTCTGCTATCCCACGGCCGCGATGCCGCAGTACACGAATCCGAACTGCGCTGTCGACGGTACTTTAACAACCCTCACGACTCAAGGCGGAACCTACGACTGGGGACAGATGCCATTGGTGCCGGTTTCTTCCATGATCGACGTGCAGCGGCAGGCCATTGGCAAGCTCACCTCGGATTTGGGCATTTGCTGTTGCATGTCATATAGACCGGCTGTGTCTGGCGGTAGCGGAGCGGGCGTCTACATGCTGGCCCATGCGCTGACAACGTATTTTGGATATGCGAGCGCGCAGATTGCGCAGTGGGGACAACTTGTGGACAAGAGCGGATCGGAAGACGTACGGAATGCCTTGCTCTCCAACTTCGACGCCGGGTTTCCTGTTGCTTTGAGTCTCTACGGGGTGAGTGGCGGACATGCAGTTGTCGGTGACGGATATGGTTACTCGGACGGAACACTTTACATCCATTTTAACATGGGGTGGGAAGGGCTGGATGACGCCTGGTACACTCCACCTGCCATGTCGACCACCCAAATTGACTTCAGCATTCTCAATGGTGTTGTTTACAATATTTTCCCGAAGTGGCCGGCCAATATGGTCATCTATAGCGGTCGCGTCCTTGATGCGAACGGCGTGCCGGTGGAAGGCGCGACGGTTGCTTTTTCGGAAAATCATAGTCCCATGTCGGGAATTGAAGGTGCCGGTTTGGTCGGTTATGTGCCGACAAACGCGAAGGGCATTTATTCACTGCCGCTCGTGCCCGGCGATTATTCGCTGACTGCCTTCTACGGCAACTCTCATGCTGAGTTGAATGTGCAGGTGACGGCCAATGTGGCAACGCCGATCGCGTTGCCGGACGGTTATTCTTATAGCCCCGCGCCGAAAGTCAATAATCGTTGCGGCGTGGATTTCGTTCTGTCCGATGTCGCGAGCGTCGCGACGCCGCAGTTCACGCCGCCATCCTGCCTCTTCTACCCGTCCACGAACGTGATCATCAGCTGCGCGACGGATGGCGCGACGATCCGCTACACGATTGACGGGAACGATCCCACCGAGTCGAGCGCAATCTACACGGACCCGATCCTGGTCAATGACGACGCGACGATCAAGGCGCGCGCGTGGAAGAACGGTATGAACCCCAGCGTGATTGTCACAGCCACCTACACCTACGACGCGTCCGAGACCTCCACGACGGAGGTGCCGGTGCCGTATACCTGGCTGGATGGCTACTTTGCCGGGCAGGGGACGAGCGCGCAGGCGTATGAAGCGTTGGCGAACGCCGATCAGGACAATGACGGCTTCACGACTTGGCAGGAGTATCTGGCGGGAACCGACCC
This sequence comes from Kiritimatiellia bacterium, assembly GCA_017430155.1. Taxonomy (GTDB): domain Bacteria; phylum Verrucomicrobiota; class Kiritimatiellia; order RFP12; family UBA1067; genus RUG572. Next base: position 4,858 of record JAFRNO010000043.1, read on the forward strand.
GACGAGTGCGGCGAGTTGCCTGCAGGTGTCCATTCGCATGGTGGAATCGACGCCCACCCTGGAGTGGAACGTGACAAACAACAACGTCCAGGCACTCGGTTACCGGTATGTGCCCAAGGGCAAGGCCAACTTAACAGACTCTGGCGCCTGGCAGCCCTTCGCGGCGAACCATCGCTTCTTCAAGGTGTTCATCGAGCCGGTGCAGTAGGCGGGGGAACAAGATGGAGCTAGGAATGAGACATGTGGTGCTATGGGCTGCCGTTGCGGTGGTCTCGTGTGTTGGGTTTTGCAACGGGCGAGACGCCCGTTGTCCCAGTGTGATTGAGTTCTTCGATGCGAACGTCTACGGACGGTTGCCGCCCAAGCCTGCACGGCTGACATTTGACCTGGTGGAGCGCGGCGCGGCGTTTGGCGGTGCGGCGGAGCGTCGCCAGTACGTCGTGCGCAGCGGGGACGCGTGCGGCACGCACGCGTTCGACGTGCTCGTGTATCTGCCCAAGGCGACCATGACCGTGCCGGCGTTCGTGTATCCGAACTTCAGCGGCAACCATTCGCTCGTGGACGATCCGGCCGTGCGCCTTTTCGACGGCTACCCGTATGGCAACAAACGGCGCGAGCGCGGTGCGCGGAAGGACCGGGCGCCGGTGGAGGAGATTGTCCGGCGCGGGTTCGCGTTCGCGACGTTCTGCTACGGTGCGGTCTATCCCGACTACACGCCTTCCACGCGCGACGCCGCGCCGGATTCGGTCTGGCGCATCTTTCCGAAAGAGAGACATCCGCAGGAGATTCTAGCGCATCCCACGTGGTCCTGGGGATCGATGCGCGTACGCGACCTTCTGGAGACGCTGCCCGAGATCGACCAGGCGAAGGTGGCGGTCGCGGGACAGAGCCGCATGGGCAAGAACGCCATCGAGACGGGCGTGCACGACACGCGCTTCGCGCTCGTCTGCGCCAACTGCGGCGGTACGAAGTCGCTCAAGTTCCTCCCGAACCTCCGCTATCCGCATTGGTTTTCGGCGAACCTCAAGAAGTACGTGGCGTGCAACAAGCTGGGGCAGACGGTGGAGCAGCTGGTCGCGCAGGCGGCGGCGTTCCCCGATCCGCCGTACGACCAGAGCGCGTTCATGGCCTGCATCGCGCCGCGCGCGCTCGTGGTCTCCGCCGCCACGGAAGACCGTTCGTCCCCGCCGGCGGCGAGCCGGATGTGCCTGGAGGCGGCGGAACCCGCCTTCCGCCGGTACGGGAAGTCAATCGGCTGGCACCTGAAGAAAGGTCCTCACTCGATCACGCACGAGGACTGGCGCTTCTTCATGGACTACGCGCGCAACACGCTCGGATGGTGAGGCCGGGTCAGGGGGCGAAGCAAGCCGGATAAGGACGGATAGAGAAGGGCGCGACGCCTTTGCGCGTTTCCAGGGGCACCTCCTCGGGACGTTTCCCGTTCTCCACCCAGTCGGTCAGGAGTTGCTGCTCGTCGAGCAGGCCCTTCACGTACTTGCCGGATCCGTGCGCGCGTCCGGGGATGAGGTAGAGGCGGCAGTTCTCGGCCAGCTTGTTGCGTCCTCCCACCTGCTGCGCCGCGCGCTCGTACCAGGCGATCATTTCGGGATAGGGCACGACGGA
>JAFRNO010000323.1 GCA_017430155.1 Kiritimatiellia bacterium
CCACGGCCGTGATGGCGTGGTTGAAGTAGGGCCACGGCACCTCGGAATCCATCTTCGCGCCCACGTGGATCAGCACGGGGTAGGCACGGATGCCGGCGATGCGCAGGAGCACGGCGAGGAGGGCGGCCTTGTCGCGGCACACGCCGTAGCGGTTTTTGAACGTGATGTCCACGTCGTGCGGCTCGTAGCCGGGCGCGCCGTCCTCGAGGGTGAGCCCCATGTAGCGGATCTCTTGCGACACGAACTTGAACACGGCGCGTATCTTCGCCTCGTCCGTGGCGCATCCCGCCACGAGGCGACGCACCTCGTTCGTCATCTCCGGCGTGGTGGCGGCGAGGTGCGGCGCGCAGATGCTCCAGTACCAGCGCGAGACGGTGGGCCAGTCCGGCGCCGTGCAGAGGCGGATCGCCTGCACGCACGTGGAGAACGGCGGCATGTTCGGCTCGGCGAACGCCTGCGGCACGTCCTTCACGTCCCACCGCAAGAGCGTGCGGCCCTTCCCGAGCGGCTTGTCCGGCGCGCGGACGACCGTCTTCCCAAACGGATGGCGCACGACGGCGTGGCGCACGGGGTTCGCGTTCGGCTGGTCCACGGTGTAGACGGTGGAGAGGATCGGCGAGGTGTACTCGAAGAGCTGCATATCCGCCCACGTGCCGGCCATGCGGGCCTTCCGCGTGCGGCGCGCGTAGCGCACGTGGCGGATCTCGCCCACGGCGAGGCCGGAGACGGCGCAGGACATCGTCTTGTCGAGCGGGTCCACGATGTTCGAGCCGAGGGACGAGTTGTCCGTGGCGACCTTGAGCGTCCGCGCGAAGTCGACGGCGCGGATCTGCCCGTTGGTGCCCACGATCTCCACGGCGAAGATCTTCGCGTCGCCGTAGCGCTCGGTGAAGTCGAGCGAGACGGTGGCGGACGCACGGCGGCCCTTCTCCGTGAGCACCTTCAGCCACTCGTCGTCCCACGTGATCTCGCTGCCGTCCGGCTCGTAGGCCACGTGGATGCGGTCGTCGACCATCGCGCGGTCGGCGTCGGGGAAGTGCGCGGGCGTGGCGGCGGACGCGGCGGCGATCACGGCGGCGGGGTCGGCGCGGTAGACCGCAGGCATGTCGGGGATTTCGGCCGCGCCGGCGGGGACGAAGAGGACAGAGAGGACGGAGAGGACGAGTGTGTGTGTTTTCATGGCAGAGTGTCTTACTTGCAGAAGCAGATGACGAGCAGGCCGGCCGTGAAGCAGTACGGTCCGAACAGCCAGAACCACCGGCCGCGCAGCGTGCGCAGAAGGATGTCGAGCGAGAAGTAGCCCACGACGGCGGCGATGACCGCGCCGCACGCGACGACGCCCCAGGAGGGTTCGCCCGCGACTTCCGCAGGCGTAGCCTTGATCGCCTTCCAGATGTGGAGAAGGGCATCGCCCGCGATGAGCGGCGCGCTCATGAGGAAGGAGAACTCCGCCGCCGCCTCTGGGGCGACGCGGCCCGCGCGCGCCGAGGCGAGGGTCATGCCGCTCCGCGAGACGCCCGGCAGGATCGCGACGGCCTGTCCGCAGCCCATCAGGAGCGCGCGGAGGGAGCTCACGTCGCGCTTGCCCCGCGGCAGGAAACGCGTACCGGCGAGCACCGCGCCCGTGAACATCAGGAGCGCGCCCACCATGCGCGCGTTCTCGAACAGGTCGTCGATCGGCTTCTTGAACGGGAAGTAGACGGCCACGGCGGGCAGAGCCGAGAGGAATATCTTCGCTGCGTACTCCCAGGCCGCGCGGCGACGCTCCGCGTCCGACGCCACCAGCCCCAGGAGAATCGTCGCGATGGGCCGGCGGTAGAACACGAAGATGGACGCGAGCGTGCCCACATGCAGGAACACCTCCAGCCGCATGCCCGGCGGGTTCATGCCGAGCAGATGCTGGCCGATTACCAGATGCCCGCTCGAAGAGATTGGCAGAAACTCGGCCACGCCCTGCAACACGGCCAAGATGGTCACGTTAAGGAATTCTTGCATGGGGAAAGTATACCAAATCCCCAGCCTTTGGGGAAGGTTACGGAAGCAGGCGGCGGGTGGTGCCTTTCAGGTAGGCCTTGCACATCCGAAATCCCTCCGCGTAGGCGGCGCCGCACTGGTAGCCGCGGTAGCGGGAGCAAGTCCGGACCATGTCCGCGAAGTCGATGCCGTCGTGCTCGCGCATCCAGTCGAGCTGCGAGTGGTGGCACTCGAGCATCTGGATCTTGAGGTCGATCTCGTCCGTGATGTCCACGAACTCCTCCGGCACGAAGTTGACGCCGGCGAGGGTGTCCATGTAGTAGATCGGCACGAGCTTCGCGGCCTTGCGCGTCTTCGAGGGCCAGTTCGGCAGCGTGGCCGTGAACGCCGCGTCGAAGACGAGCTTCGAGGTGGCGGTGTGGTCCGGCATGTAGTCGTCGGGGTTGTGGGTGATGATCACGTCCGGCTGGGCGTACTGGATCACCTCCACCACCTTGTTGCGGCTCTCCGCGTTGTCGGCGTAGATGTCAAGGTCGCCGAAGAAGCCGTCCAGCACCTCGATGCCGGCGAGCTTGCCCGCGGCGCGCGCCTCCGCGGCGCGCATGGGCACGAGTTCCTCCGGCGGGATCACCACGTGGCCGAGCGACCCCGTGCAGAGGTGCGCGGTCACCACGCGGTCGCCGCGCTTCACGCATTTCGCGAGCGTTCCCGCGCACGCGATTTCCAAGTCATCTGGATGACAGCCAATTGCCAATACGTTCATTTCAACGTCCTTCCCGGAGGCGCGCGGCGGCGCGGGCGATGTCGCCCACGCGGTCGTCTCCGCCTTCTCTTTCAATTGTCATGTTTCCCGTGAAACCGAGGCCGTTCAGCGCATCGATGAACGCCGCGCCGCCGACCTGGCCTTCGCCCCACGGACGCTCCGTGCCCCACGTGCCCGGCACGGCGGTGGCGTCCGCGTCCTTCACGTGGATCTTGCGGATCCACGGCACGAGCGTCTCGAGCGCCTCCATCGGACGACCCTTCCCGTAGAGGATCATGTTCGCGGGGTCGAAGTTGACGTAGAGGCCGGGCACGTCGCGCAGGAAGCGTGCGAGGTCCTCGGCCGTCTCCTGGCCGGATTCGAGGATCAGCTGCACGCCCGCCTTCGCGCAGGCGTCGCGCACGAAGGAGACGCGCTCCACGTACGCGGCGTAGGCCGCGGGGTTCGACTCGTCGAGGAAGCCGGCGTGGAAGAGCATGTAGGGCGCGCCGAGCGTGCCGGACAGCTCCGCCGCCGCCGCCGCGATCTCGCGGTTGCGCGGCCAGCAGTCGTCCGGCACCACGCCGCCCGTCTTGCGGATGGTGTCAAGCGTGGAGTAGTCTTCCTGCGGGAAGGAGATCATCGTGGCGAAGAGACGCCACGCGCCGCTCGCGAACTGCGCCTTCGCGAACGCGAGCGCCTCCTCGCCCTCCTCCACGCCGTGCCGCCCGTCGGGCGCCACGAAGGGCGTGAGGGCGAGGTCGATGCCCTTCACGCCGATCTTCGCCATCTCGTCGGCGACCTCACGCAGCGGGCGCTGGTAGCTCCAGCTGCACACGCCGATCCGTTCCGCGTCCACGCCGGCCATCTCGGTTCCCTCCTCAGTTCGCCTCGGCGACGAGCGGACCCGCCAGCTCGGAAAGGAAGAAGAGACGTCCCGGCAGCGTGGGGATCCAGCTGGAGGTGACCCAGCGGCTCGGTCCGTAGCGGAGCGTCATCCAGAAGGACATTCCCTGCCACTGCATGCCGCGCGAGAGCGCGCCGTCCGCGCCGCCGATCGCCCAGTCGGCCTGGAACATGATGCCGGGGCCCATCGTGTTCGCGCGGCACGGCACGAGCGTGGTGCGGCTCTTGAACGAGGTGATGGCGTTCTGCTCGATCGTGAGCGGGTGGAGCTTCACGCCGATGCGGTAGGGCTGCTTGAGCCACGCGGCGTCGCTCGAGAACTCGCCGCCGATCATCGGCTCCCAGAACGCGATGTGGCACATACGGCCGATGCCGTACACGAGCACGAGGCGCGCGCCCTCGGCGCGGAGGGACGCGATCTTCTTCGGATACGTCGGCAGGTTGTCCTTCGTGGCGAAGTTACGGTGGTCCTTCGGCACGGTGAGCTTGCCGAGCGGGTTGTAGAGCGCCTGCTCCATCGCGTACTGGAACGAGGCGTCGCCCACGAGCGTGTTGCCCTTCGCGTCCGCCCACTCGTCCATGTTGAAGCACCACACGTGCTTGCAGTCGACGTTCCACTCCTTGAGGAAGTAGACGGCCCACTTGTACATGCCCATCGGCCCGACGGGGAGGATGAACACGATCTTGCGCCCGGCCTCCTTGGCCTTGCGGATCTCGTTCGCGATCTCATGGCCCATCTTCACGTCGAACTCCGCCACGTCCGCGCAGGGAAGCGGCTTGAAGTCCTTGTTCCAGAACGGCTGGCGCTTCGTGGCGTCCGCCGGACGGTTCGCGCAGCAGCGGTCGATCTTCGCCATGTCCCAGCCCTTGGGGTAGAATCCCTCGAGGAGGGAACCCTTGACCGTACTCATGAAATCCATAATGAACTCCTTTTTTTGTTTGTTGTTAATGAGGTAATTTCAAAACCACTGAATACACGGAATACACGGAATCATAACCCCAATTACATGCGTATTTCTGTGTATTCTGTGTATTCCGTGGTTCATAGAAAAGTTCTCCAAGGTGTTTTGCAACTGGCTTTAATGTGTGGGGAAAAGCTTGCGGACCGCCTCGACGACCTCGTCGCCGGACGTGCTCGTCTCCGCGCCGTCGGGGGCGTCTTTCGCGCCAGCGCAGCAGTAGACCACCTTGCCGCCGCGCGCCGTGAACGCGGAGATGGCCGCCGCGATCTTCATGTCGCTCTTGAAGACCGTGCTCGGCACCACCAGTACGTCGATGTTGTCCATCCGGCGCCGGGCGATGCCGTCCTTGTCGATGAGCACGAGGTCGAGGTCCTTCGTTCGCGCAAGCGCCACGGCGGTCTCGGCCGTCTTCACGCCGCTGATGCCCTTGGCGAGGAAGCCCACGGAGAGGACGCGCGGCGTGCGCGTGCGCGGCGGGAAGGTGATCGTGCGGCCGGTGACGTACTTGAGCGCGGCCTCGATGATGTAGAGCGTGCCGTTGAAGTACTCGGGGTGGGCGGATGTGACGAACACGCGTCCCTTGCCGTATGTGCCGCCCACGACGGCGCCGGAGCCGTACATCTTCTTCTTCGGATTGACCCGCCCCTTGAAGGTGGCCTCCGCGTCGAACGTGCCCCAGATTTCCATGTGGGAGTCGGCAATCACGTTCGTGGTGGGCTGCAGGAACGGCCCGCCGTGATAGCGCATGACGTGCGGTCCCTCCTTGAGCCCGAGCGCCTTCGCGCCCTTCGCGTTGAGGTTGATGGTGGGGAACATCGTGTGCCCCTCCGAGCCGGAGCTGTTCCACGGCATCATCCGCGCGCGGTTCTTCGGGCCGTCCATCAGCAGACAGCACCCCGCGCACGTGCCCACGTAGCCGCCGCCGTTGCGGACGAACGCCCTCATCCGCTCCACGCCGTTCGTGCCGAGCGACTGGAACTCGGTGATGCTGTTGCCGCCCGGCATCACGAGGAGGTCCAGGCCGTCCAGCGCGCCCGCGCGCACGGCCGCGCCGTCCAGGAGGTGCAGCTCCATCTCGGGCGACTCGTCCACGAGCCGAAACCACTCCACCGCGCCGATGCCGCCGGGGCCCCGGTCGGCGTACACGCCGACCTTGAGCGGCGCGGGGCACGGAGCCGTCGGCTTGCCGCCGGCGCAGGAAACCGTGGAGACAGTCGACGTCGTGCATCCGCAGACAACGGCTGCAATGCCCAGGAACAGAACGATTCTTTTCATGCAAGGACCTCTCTATGTTTTTGATTGGCGGAGAGGGAGGGATTCGAACCCCCGGACCCTTGCGGGTCAACGGTTTTCAAGACCGCCGCGATCGACCACTCCGCCACCTCTCCGTGTTGAGTTCGTATTATACCACAATTATCCGCGCGTGCGCGGTACTCCGTCGAGAAAGACTGCGCAGACGTCGAACGTCTTCGGATCGAGCACGGCGAGATCGGCGATGAATCCCTTCTCGACCTTTCCGAGCTTCTTGCCGAGGCCAAGGCCGATCGCCTGGTTCCAGGAGGTCACGCGGATGATGTCCTTGAGCGGCAGGCCCGTGACCTCGTGGATGTTCTTGAGGCCCTTGTTCATCCACAGCGTGGAGCCCGCGAGGTTGCCGCCCTCCACGAGACGCGCCTCGCCGCCTTTCAGCGCCACCTTGAGCCCGCCCATCTCGAAGGCGTAGCCGTCCGGCAGGTGCGAGCAGCGCAGCGAGTCGGTGATCATCTGGATGTGCGCGAGGGGACGCTTCGAGAAGACGAGTCGCAGCATGTCGTCGCAGAGGTGGATGCGGTCGCAGATCACCTCGGTGTCGAGGTCGTCGATCAGGAAGCCCGCGCCGACCATGCCGATCTCGCGGTGGTGGAGCTTCGTCATCTGGTTGCAGAAATGCGTCATGTGGCGCAGGCCCTTCTCGTACGCGGGCATGAGCTGCGCGAGCGTGGCGCCGGTGTGCCCGCAGCTCGGCACGATGCCGTGCGCGAGGCAGGCGGCGGCGAACGCCGCGCCGCCCTTCATCTCCGGCGCGTACGAGACCTGCAGCACGGGCGCGACCTTCGCGATCTTCAACACTTCCCTGATGTCGGGCTTCCGCACGAAGGCGGGGTTCTGCGCGCCGCAGCAGGCCGGGTTGATGAACGGCCCCTCAAGGTGGAGGCCGGGCGCCTTCGCGAAGCGCGGGCTCCTCTGGTAGGCGGCCAGGTGCTTCGCGGCGGCGACGAGCGTCTTGTGGTCGACCGTGAGCGTGGTCGGCAGGAACGTGGTGCAGCCCTCCGCGAGCTTCGCCTCGGCGATCTTCTCGATGGCCTCGGGACGGTCCGCGTCGCACACGTCGTAGCCGCATGCGCCGTGCAGGTGCACGTCGATGAACCCGGGCACCACGTACTTGCCCTTCACGTCCACGACCGTGTCGAACGGCCCCGCGACGGCTTCCCGGGTGACGGCCTTGATCCGCCCCCTCTCGATGACGACGTTCGCCCTCTTGAGGTCGACGTCGGGACTGATGACATGTGCGTTCTTGATCAGTGTCTTCATTGACAGGAATCTCCTTTTGTTACGGCCTCACAGGGCCACGTGCGGAAAATCGGCTTCGGTCAGTTTGTCGAACGGGATGCGCAGGGTGTCCTTCTGCGAGAGGATCGGCTCCTCCACGGGCCACGCCACGCCGATCGCGGACTCGTTCCACTGGAGGCCGCGGTCGTCCTTCGGGTCGAAGAACTCGCTGCACTTGTAGTGGAATTCCGCCTCGTCCGACAGCACGCAGAACCCGTGCGCGAACCCCGGGGGGATGTAGAACTGCTTCCGGTTCTCGGCGGAGAGCTCCACGGCGAACCACTTCTTGAACGTGGGCGAGCCCCAGCGGATGTCCACGGCCACGTCCCACACCGTGCCGCGCACGACCGACACGAGCTTCGCCTGCGGGCGGCGGAGCTGGAAATGCAGCCCCCGCACCACGTTCTTCACGGAGAACGAGCGGTTGTCCTGCACGAACACGTCCTTCACGCCGTTCTCGAAGTAGCGCTGCGCGTGGTACGCCTCCGTGAACCAGCCGCGCGCGTCGGCGTAGACGTCAGGCGTGATGATCTTCAGGCCCGGTATGTCGCATGTTTCGAATGTCGCTGCCATTGCGGGGAGTAGTTTATCATATTTCAGCCGGTTTGCGCGCGAAATGTGCGGAGGTTCCCTCCCGCGCCGCGAACACGGCGGCGACGCGTTCGTCTTCGGTGGCGGCGGACGGCGCGGAGAGCAGCGACGCCATCAAGCCCGAAACGGCCGCGAGGGCAGTCGCGGGGATTGCCGGCCCGCCGAACGTCAGCCGCACCCATTCCGCGAACGACGGCACGAGCAGCACGGCGATCCCGAACGCCGTGCCGGAGAGGATGGCCGCGTACGCGCCCTGCCACGTCGCGCGCCGCCAGAACCGCCCCAGCAGCATCGTCACGCCCACGCCCGGCAGCAAGGAACCGACGACTTTCTGGATGTAGGCGATCACGTCGTCCACGAAGAGCGTGATGACGAACGCGATCGCCAGCGCGACGACGAGCGCGATGCGGCTCGCGAGCACGTAGTGCCTCTGCGGGATCTTGCGGCCGGTCACGGACGGGACGACGTCCGTCAGGAGGATCGTCACGCCGCTGATGGCGTCCGAACCGCCGGAGCTCATCGTGGCCGACATCCCGCAGACGAGGAACATCAACCCGACGGCGGGCCCCAGCACGTGCGTGGCCATGTAGGAGAACGCGTAGTCGGGGGAGGCGAGCGTATCCCCGTTCTGCACCATGATCGCGTAGGCGCTCATGCCGATGAGCGCGGTGATGAAGCTCCAGAGGAACATCATGCCGCCCTGGGCGAGGAACGCGCGCCGCGCGACCTTCTCGTCGCGCGACGTGTAGATGCGCGTGCGGTACGTGGGCGTGCCGAGCACGCCCATCACGGTGGAGAACACGAGCGCGAGCGCAGCCATCGTCCCATAGCTGCCCAGACCGTAGAAGCCCATCGCGCCCGCCTTTCCGTGTTCGGCAAACGTCCGGGCGATCGTCTCGTAGCCGCCGGCGAGGGGAATGGCCTTGAAGGCGATGAAGGTGAAGCCGCCGATGATCGCGCAGAACTGGACGACGTCCGCCTTGACGACGGCCACGTAGCCGCCGATGAACACGTACGCCCCGAACCCGCACACGGTGATCAGCTTGCACCAGGCCGGATCGAGGCCCAGCACGTACGAGAGGTACTTCGAGCCGCCGTTGACGTGGTTGCCGATCCAGACGATCTCGATGACGAACATCATGAAGCCCATCAGCTTGCGCACGCGCGCGTCGCCGCCGTAGTAGTACTGCGCCTCCTCGCTCATCGTGATGAAGTTCTTGCGCCGGATCGACACGAACGTCGTGATGAGCAGGAGCCCGAGCGCGCTGCCGAGGCCGAAGATCGCGCCGCCCCAGCCGGCCTTGAAGCCGTCGCCGATCGCGCCGATCGACGAACCCGTGCCGATGATCGTGGCGCCGAGCGTGCAGAAGATGAGGAACACGTTCATGTCGCTGCCGCCCGTGAGGAACTTCTCGCCCTCGCGCTTGCCGCGGCTGCCGAAGAACCCCACGCCGATGACGAACGCCATCCACGCAATGAACCCGCCAAGAAAGAGCGGGATGTACTTTGGATCGAGCATGATCTCATTCTCCTATAAGGTTTGAATACAACTTAAAAAGTGCGCGACCATTCCGGGTTCGGGCGTATCGGACGCAAGGCCGTAGGCGGCAAGCGACGATTTGGGATAGCGCGCGCGGGCGTCGCGGATCGCCTGCGCGGTCTGGGCGATTTTATGGAGAGCCGCCGTCCCGGCGGCTCTGGGAGGTACGCGCTCCTGCGCGTCCGCCGCCGTTTCGGTCGCAGCAAGCTGCGACCCTCCCAGGGG
>JAFRNO010000324.1 GCA_017430155.1 Kiritimatiellia bacterium
ACCGAGGAAAACCTCGGTATCAAGATCGAACCGGTCTGAGGCGGAGATCCCGGAAATATCAGCACCACGGTGAAGAACAATTCCGCCGCAGGGGACAGGGAGTCGTTCAACGTCGTGTTGACGCGCACGGACAACGAGATCACCATGGCGGCGAACGGCTTATTTCTGAATTTCTTTGAGCTGAAAAACGGGGGCTGACCTTACAGCAGCATCCAACAAGACAAGGGGAATGAAACCCGGTATGAAGCTGGCCTAATGTGGCGGTTATCGAGAAGACAGTCGATGAGGAAGAAGCGAATTCCCCCGAACAGAAAAATATACCCTCCGACGAAGGTGCCTTCTCCGGATTCGGCGATTTATCCGATTACTTTTGGACGGTTCATCAGTGAAAGATTCCATGACGTCGACGTCACCGTATCCGTCAAGGATCTCAAATACTGATGCTGGGGAACAGACGCGTCTCTCGGGGAAAAAACAAGGCTGACGCAGGATATCCGATCAGGGATACCGCGCCAGCCTTTTTGTGTCTGTCAGATCGATCCTTTGCGGGGGCATGGCTTTCCGCCGTGCCGCTGCGGGATCAAGGTTTTCTTATCTTCTCTTCGAAATCCACGCAGCGCCGAGGACCGTGACGAGCACGATCAGACCGCCGCCGATCATGGAGCCGCAGCCGGACTTCTTCGCCTCGGCGGGCTTTGCCGCGGGCGTTTCGGCCGGCGTCTCAGCGGGCGTCTCAGCCGGGGTTTCGGCGGGCGTCTCGGGTTCGGGCTCCGCCGCCGGTTCTTCGGTCTTCGCGGGCTCTTCCGCCTTGGGCTCTTCCTTCACGGGTTCGGGCTTCGCGGGCTTTTCGCCGGTCTTCTCACCGTAGAGGGTCACTTCGGAGACCTGGAACGTGCCGGACGCCGTGCCCTCCGCTTCAAATCTCACGAACGCCACGTTTTCCGCGGTGCCTTCACCGTTGTAATAGGTCTGGTTCTTTTCCTCGAAGAAGGTGTCGTCGCCCTTCGCCAGCACGGTCCAGTTTTCACCGTCCGCGGAGACGGAGATCGTCCACGCGTTCGGGCTTCTGCCGTTGTACTCGGCGTTGTCGTTCGCCGTCGCCATGGTGAAGCCGGTGACCTTATAAGTCGCGTCGAGGGAAGCTTCGGATTCCGCCGGGAACTCGTTCGTGCAGAACTTCGTGCTGACGCTGGCGTCCCAGAGGTTCTCCGGACCTTCGCCGCCGAAGCCGTTCGTGCCGTCTTCCCATTCATACCCAGTGATCGGGGTCATGCCGACCGCCGCCGCCGCGTCCGCCAGCTTCTTGAAGCCGCGGGATTCCTCGGCGGGCTGCTCGGTCTTCGCGGGGGTCTCCGTCGGAGTCGGGAGAGGCGCGCCGCCGCGGTACTTCGCATTGTCCGCCGCCGCGTTCTGCGCGATCTCCTCGGGGCTCAGCGCGCGGTCATAGAAGCGCATGCCGTACACGTCGCCGGACCAGATGCGCCGCGGATCCTCATGACCGAGCATGAGGGTGTCGGCGATGTTGGTCTCGGCCGGGACATTCTCGGACACCAGCACGCCGTCGACATACATCCAGCAGTCCTGGGTGTTGATGTCGAACACGACGGCCACGGTGGAGTTGTTCACAAGCTCCGCGCCGTCATCCGCCTTCGGTCTGTCCTTGTTCGCGTCGTTGTACTTGTATTCGAGGTTGTCGTTCGAGACGCGGATGAAGAGCGAGAAGTGGTCATTGTCGGAGATGATGAGGGAGACCCAGTCCGTTGCCGGGTATTCGAGCTCGCCCGCGACGAATTCCACGGTGTAGGTATCGCCGTTCACGACGTCCACGAGCTCATCCGGCAGGTAGTTGCGCACGGAGTCGATATGGAACGATTTGTCGGTCCAGTAGTTCGTATCGTTGAGCTCGACCTCGAAGTCGAGGCCGTTGCCGGAGCAGTCCTTCCAGACCTTGGCTTCCTTGTCCTGGCTGCCGTTCTGGTTGTTCGCGCCGTCGTAATACGCGACGAGCCCGTCACGCACGATGTCGCCGGAAGCAGCGGGAGCGGAAGCGGTGCCGCCGGTTTCGGTGTAGAAGCTCTTCACTTCCTCAGCGGAGAACGCGCGGCCGTAGAACCAGGCGTCATCAATCGTCAGGAAGGGATACTTCTGCCAGCCCTTCTGCTCCGCCGCTTCGTTGCCGATGAGGGTGAACGGAAGCGGGAGCGCGCCGCTCATAGAGGCGGCATACTCGCCGTTGGCGTAGATGTCCATGTTCTCGTCCGCGTAGACGAAGGCCATCATGACCCATTCTTCGCGGGGAGCCGCATAGTCGGAGATGTTGTCTGCCACGCCGTTGATGGTGCTGCCGACATGCGTGGCGTCGTCATGGATGATGCGGATGGAGCCGAGCATCGACGAGCACAGGAAGACGTGTTCGTTGTTGTCTTCGACTTTGCACCAGAAGATCGCGGTGTAGCTCTCCGCATCGACGTACTTGCCGACGAGGATATACTGCGTGTCGTCGTCGAGGTAGACGGCGCCGTTTGCCGTGCCGTCGCGGCCTTCCACGAACGTGGGTTCGCCGACCAGCTCGCCGGTCACGTTGCCGAATTCATCCTTCGCGTCGCCGTTGAAGCCGAAGTGGACGCCGGTATCCGGAATCGTGAAGTCTTCCAGATCGAATTCCGCCGTCGCTGGTATCGCCATCAACGCGATCAAAAGGACTGCAGAAAGAAGAATCAGTGCTTTTTTCATGTCGGTATTCCTTTCTCTTGGGGTGTTTTGCCGGATGCGGGACCCCCATACCCGGTTCGGATATGCCGCATCTTTCACGGACGCGGCCTGTCAGGGCCATTATACTCTATCCGCCCGGATTTTGCAAGAGGTTTTTCCTTTTTTCAAATCCTATTCCCGCCCCTCCGAGGAGCCGCCCCTCCGGTCCGAAGCGGCAGGCCCCCGTCAGACAAGCAGCTCCTGCATCCGCCGGACTTCCACATCGCGCA
>JAFRNO010000325.1 GCA_017430155.1 Kiritimatiellia bacterium
ACCGATCTCCGTGGCGCTTGCCCAGTCGATTCCGGTTCCGTTCAGCGAGACGAACCGCTGGGCGATCGCGACGTTCGACGCGGCGGCAGGATTCGTGGCGGCGGACTTTGCGGACGCGACGGCGAAGTCATACCATCGCCTGCCGACGACTTGGCTGGAGACGGTGACGGAGAACGGCGTCACCACGCTCTACCTCGTGGCGCGTCCGGCGGTCGAGTACTTGCCCAACAGTTCAAGTCTCGGCAGTCGGCTGGCCACGGCGTCAAACTGGTCTGACGGGGAATTGCCCCACAAGGGAAAGGACTATTTCTCACGCCAGGGAACATCGTCTAATCGTACCGGCACTGGAAGTAACATTGCATCGTACAGTTTCAACGGCGAGTCGCTCACCGTCAATGGCGGAATCGGCGCCTATGCGCAGGACATCTTCGTGTCTGAACTGCGCCTACGTGCCGACAATCAGCTGATGGTCGCCCATGGCAGCGGAAACTCATACCTCGCACGCAGGTTCAGGGGGCTCTACGACATTGATGACTCTTGCACGGACAGCAAGCCGGCCAAGGTCACGATTGATGCGCGGACAACGTACGCCGATTTCCAGGCGGAGCTTGTGGGGAGCGGCACTTTTCAGTTCAACACGGGCGTGAAGAGCGTCGCGGACGGCGGTAACGGGATCTATCCGTTCTATCTCACCGGCATGTCCACGAACTTCCTCGGGCGCCTTGAGATCACCGAGTCGGGGGCCACGAGCTTCATGGACATGTACGTGACGAACGGCGCGGCGTTCGGCGGCCCCTTGCCTGCGTACAGCGCGGACGCGGTGCGCATCAACCCGAATTCCGGATCGGTCGACGCACCCCACGCCGTTTCGATCACTGCGATGGCGGATACGACGGTGGACGCGGCGAACCGTGGTTGGCAAATTGCGAGTGGCACGCTCGGCGCGTCGAACGGCGTGACGTTCGTGTTCGCGCCGCCCACGCTCACACTGGCGTCCACGCTGTGCAAGAGGGGCGGCGGCACGTTGGCCCTCGGCTGCGACACGATTGGCGCGGGCACGGCCTTCGCCGTGGAGGAAGGGTATGTGAAGGCGCTCTCGGCGGGGTGCTGCACGAACTTGGAGTTGGCCGTTTCGGAGGGGGCCGGTATCAAGGCCGACCTCGCGCCGGCCGACGCAACGGTGGCGGCGAAGGGCCTTATCGCGAAGTCAATCCTGCCTGCCGCAGAAGGCGGCACCATCCTTGCGTCGGCGGACGTGCCCGAAGGCGACGAACCAACGTTCTCGGCCGTGATCTGCACCGTGCCGTCCACGCAGGCCGATCTCTCAACTACGCTGAAGCCCGCCAAGATCCATGGCTACACGGGCCGCATCAAGAAGGACGCCGAGACATACGCCTCCGAGGGCCTCGTGACCTACACGGCCACGTGGTCCAAGGCGGGATTCACGGTCATCTTCCGCTAACAGAACAACAAGAGAGGGGCACATGATGAAGAGGTTTTTGATTGTGACGACGGTTACCGCCCTTGCGGGCGGGGCGTGGGCGGACGGACTGACGCCGATGTACGGCAAGGCGTCGGGGACGCAAGGTAACATCGCCACGTGCGTAACATGGTATTCGAACGAGGGCATGACGTCCACGGCGAATGTGATCACGCCGTGGCAGGAGGGCAGCAACACGTGCATGTACGCAGTCCTCGGCGCATCGAAGATTGGTACGTCCACGTTGCCCGACGTGCCATTCTACTTCGGCACCGACGGCGTGACGATCGGCACCAAGGTTACCAGGACGTCATACAACTTCGCCTGTAACGTGACGCTGACAGTCCCTCATCTGACGGTCTTTTGCGGTGATCTCATGGCTAACAGCGATCATGTGAACGGCACGACCCTGAAAGGCCACTGCACGTTCCTGAAGACCTCGAAGTCAATCGACTTCGGCTCCACGTACGTCGCAAACGCACGCGGGTGGAACCTTGCGGGGACGTATGTCGCCGCATCGGACGTGACCTTGAACCTCTACATGACGTTCAGTGGCTCCGCCACCGAAGATGGGCACGGCGTCGGATTCTTCACGTGCTCGGGAGACTTCTCCGCGTTCAAGGGACGGATGTTCATGTCGAGCAAAGTGCCAGACAAGGGCGACAACGTGGGCTACTACGAGGTTCGCCTCCAGTCGCCGACCGCGTTGGGCGACACCTCCTATCCGCGCACGGACGCGCTCACGCTCAAGCACCGCGCACACCTGATCATGAAGGACACCGTCACGCAGGACGGCACGCGCGGCATCACGCTCGACCTTGCGGACGGCGAGTTCACGTGCCTGAGCGCGGCGGCAGACACGGCCTGGACGCTCAAGGCACCGCTCTACGGTTCGACGGGCACGCTCAAGAAGGTGGGCGCGGGCACGGTGACGTTGGCGGGGCCCGTGGAGGTCGAGGACATCGTAGTCACGAACGGCACGCTCGTGGTGGCGCCGGGCGCGACGTTCGCGCCGAACGCCCACATCACGGTCAAGGCGGGTGGCAAGCTCGTGAGCCGGGTCGGCACGAACATGCCCGTTTCCTATACGCTGGAGGAAGGCGGAGAGTTCGCATTCGACTTCACGGTGCCGTACGAGAACGGGGAGACGTTCGCGCTGGACTGCATGGACATGACGTCCGCCGCCTACGGGTTGCAGACGAAGCCGATCGACGTGTCGCTTTCCCAGAAGATGACGCTCCCCATCAACGCGACGAACCGTCTGGCGCTGGTCCGGTTTGACGCGGCGTTGGGCGTCGAGGCGAGCGACTTTGTGGACGTGACGGCGAAGACCTTTGACCGTCTGCCGACCACGTGGCTTGAGACGGAGACGGTGGATGGCACGAACACGCTGTACCTCGTGGCACGGCCGGCCATACGGTACACGCGAGCAGGTTCGGACAATTCGCTGAGCACGGCGGGGAACTGGTCTGACGCGAAGGCGCCGCACGTCGGGGCGGATTACTATTCGGACACGATCAACATCTCAAGTACGCGCACGGGCGGCGGCGGCGCGATCGCCTCGTTCGACTTCGGCGGCGAGACGCTGACGCTCAAGAACGGTCTCTGGGACTACGCGGAGGATTTCTATGTGAAGGAGCTGCGTCTGCTCGGCGGTAGCCCAATGACCGTTTGGCATGCTTCCAATCCTACCACTGGCTATAGCCCGAACTACTGGCCGCGCATCCTCAGGGGAACATACGAAATCAGCACGTCGGCCACGGACGCGAACCCTGCGTCGGTCGTGCTCGACATGCGTACGAAATACGCCGACTTGCGCCAGACGCTGGTCGGCACCGGCTCGCTCAGGATCTCGACGGAAGTGCGGGCGGAGGAGGACGGCGGACAGGGCCTGTTCCCGGTGTACTTTACGGGAGCGAACGGCGACTTCGGCGGACGGCTGTGCGTGACGACGGTGCACGAGAAGGCCGTGATGGACATGTACGTGACGAACGGACTGGCGTTCGGCGGCCCCTTGCCCGCGTACAGCGCGAACGCCGTGCGCATCCTTCCCATGTCCAAGACGATGGACGGGGCCATTTCCATCACGGCGATGGCGGACACGACGGTTGACGCGGCGAACCGCGGCTGGTACATGACGAGCGGCACGCTCGGCGCGTCGAACGGCGTGACGTTCGTGTTTGCGCCGCCCACGCTCACGCTGGCGTCCACGCTGTGCAAGAGGGGCGGCGGTACACTCGCGCTTGGCTGCAATACGGTCGGCGGCGGGCGGACCTTCGCGGTGAAGGAAGGGTACGTGAAGGCGCTTTCCGCCGATTGCTGCACGAATCTGAACCTGACCGTTTCGGCAGGGGCGGGCATCAAGGCCGACCTCGTGCCGGCGAATGCGACGGTGGCGGCGAAGGGGTTGATCGCAAAGTCGATTCTGCCTGCTGAAGAGGGCGACACGATCCTCGTCGCGCCGGACCTCCCGCAGGATTTCGCGATGCCACCCCAGTTCACAATCGTCGCCTGTACCGTGCCGGCGGAACAGGCGGACCTGACGGACAC
>JAFRNO010000326.1 GCA_017430155.1 Kiritimatiellia bacterium
CTGGACCCGAAGACCGTGCTGCAGCTCGGCGTGGGCGGCGAGATGCCGTTCGACGACCATCAGTTCGAGGTGGTCGTGCTGTCCGCCGCGCTCCTTTCCGGAGACCGCGCGCGGACGGACGCCGTGGTGCGCGAGACGCACCGGATCCTGCAGGGCGGCGGATGCCTCGTCTTTTCCGTGGACGAGGCGGGCTCCGGCATGGGGTTCAGCCAGCGCGGCATCTACGATCTGCTGAAAGAGGGATTTGACGTGGTGGGCCTGAAGCGCCCGCCGTGGTGGAAGTTCGGCGCGGCGGGCCGTACGCTGACGGTCTGCGCCCGCCGCAAGACGTGGCGCCGCCGTTCGGCGCCGATCGTGGGAGAGGCGATGCCCGTCTCGTCCGCGATGTTGTCACCCCGTGAACGAAAGGTAGCCGTGAAATGAAACGACTGATCCGTTTGTTGTGTGCCGTCGCCGCCGTGCTGGCGGTCTCCCGCGCGGGCGCCGATCCGGCGAACGCGATTATGCGGCTTTTGAATTCCCAGGCCTCCGGGTCGGTGCGCGGCTTCACGCAGGCGGCCGAGGAGGTGGCCGCCGAGGCGAAGAAGGGGCGTCCCGTCTACGCCTACGTGCTCGCGCTCATCTCGCGCATGCCGTCCCCGCCCCCCGCGGCGCGCTTGGACGAGGCGACGCGCACGCGGTACCTGGAGGGTTGCCGCGACAAGACCAAGACGCTCGCGAACGAGAAGAACAACTCGAGGGCGTGGTACCTCCTCTCGCTCGAGAACAACGACCGCGACCTCCTCCACCGCGCCGCCGACGCCGGCAACGTCCAGGCGATGAACGCCTGGGGCACCTACCTCGTCACGCGCGCCGTCGGCGGAACCTCGGACACGAACGAGGTCAACCGCATCCTCGGCGTGGCGTACGACTACTTCAAGGCTGCGGCGGGGCAGGGCGACGCGAACGGCCTCTACAACCTCGGCATGTGCCACCTGCGCGGCCTCGGCACGCCGCCGGACGACCAGAGCGCCTTCAACTGCTTCCGCTCCGCGGCGGAGAAGGAACACCCCGAGGCCATCAACAACATCGGGCTCTTCTTCCGCGAGGGGCGCGTGGTGGAGAAGGACCTCGAGCTGAGCACGAAGTGGTTCGAGAAGTCCGCGAGCTACGACAATGCTTATGGCCAGTTCAACTTCGCCCTCGCGCTCCAGAACGGCGAGGGCGTGGCGCAGGACGAGGCGCGCGCGGCCGACCTGCTGTCCAAGTCGGCCGCCGGCGACTGCGTGGAGGCCATCGACGCCTACGGCGTCGCCCTCTGGAAGGGCCGCGGCGTGAAGGAGAACCCGGAGGCGGCCTTCCGCTACTTCCTCCGCGCGGCCGAGGCGGGCTACCCGCCCGCGATGGAGAACCTCTCGACGTGCTACCGTCTCGGAAAGGGCGTGAAGGCGGACGAGCGCCGGTCCCTTGAATGGAAGATCCGGTCGCGCGCGGCGCGCGGCGACCGCAATGCGCAGGCATGGCTGCAGCAGAACGCGAAGAAGAAATGAAGAAGCAGAGTAAACAACAGGTGACGGGCGCGCAGTCGCTCGTGGATTCGCTCGCGAAAGCGGGCACGGAGGTGCTGTTCGGCTATCCCGGCGGCTCCGTCCTCGACATATTCAACTGTCTCCCCGAGGCTCCGTTCCAGTTCGTTCTGGGGCGGCATGAGCAGGGCTGCGTCCACATGGCGGACGGCTACGCCCGCGCGAAGGGCAAGCCCGGCGTGTGCCTCGTCACCTCCGGCCCCGGCGCCACGAACACGATCACCGGCCTCGCGACCGCCAACATGGACGGCGTGCCGCTCGTGTGCATCACGGGACAGGTCCCGATGAACCAGATCGGCACGGACGCCTTCCAGGAGGCGGACATGAACGGCATCTGCCGCGCCGTCACGAAGCACAGCTTCCTCGTGCAGAGCACGGACGAGGTGCCCGAGACCGTGGCCGAGGCGTTCTACATCGCCACGCACGGCAAGCCCGGCCCCGTCGTGATCGACATGCCGAAGAACGTGCAGCGCGCGTTCACCTCGGCGCAGTACCCCGAACGCGTGTCGCTCCGCGCCTACCATCCCGAGTCGATGGCCACCTCCTCGCAGATGGCGCGCTTCGCGAAGCTCGTCAACGAGGCGAAGCGCCCCGTGATCTACGCGGGCGGCGGCGTGATCGCCGGCGGCGCGGCGAGCGACGTGGCGAACCTCGCGCACAAGGCGCAGATCCCCGTGGCGACCACGCTCATGGGCCTCGGCGCGTTCAACGAGAACGACCCGCTTTCGCTGCGCCTCGCCGGCATGCACGGCTCCGCGGCCGCGAACTACGCGATCAACTCCGCGGACCTCATCATCGCCCTCGGCGTGCGGTTCTCCGACCGCGTCACGGGCAAGCTCGCCGCCTACGCGAAGCGCGCGAAGATCATCCACGTGGACTGCGACCCTGCGTCCATCGGCAAGAACGTGTCCGTGCATCTCGGCATCGTCGCCGACGTGAAGGACGTGCTCACCACGGTCAACTCGCGCATCAAGTCCGCCGAGCACGCCGACTGGCTCGCGAAGATCGCGGAGTGGAAGAAGAAGCGCCCCGTCTCCTACAAGCCGATGCACCCGAACGTGATCATGCCGCAGGCCGTGATCGAGGCCGTCGACAAGGCCACGCGGGGCCGCGCGGTGGTGGTGACGGACGTGGGGCAGCACCAGATGTGGTCCGCCCAGTTCTTCCGCCACAACCTCCCGCGCCACTTCATTTCGTCGGGCGGCATGGGCACGATGGGCTTCGGCATCCCCGCCGCCATCGGCGCGGCGATCGCGCGGCCCGACCACCAGACCGTCGCCATCTGCGGCGACGGCGGCGCGCAGATGACGTTCGAGGAGCTCGTGGTGGCCGTGGAGCACAAGCTGCCGGTCACGTTCATCGTGATCAACAACGCCTGCCTCGGCATGGTGCGCCAGTGGCAGGAGCTGTTCTACGGCAAGCGCTACTCGGGGTCCATCCTCTCCGTGCGCGGCCGCATGGCCAACGAGCACCTGGAGCAGGACCTCAAGTACGACTACCTGCCGGACCTCAAGAAACTCGCCGAGGCGCACGGGGCGGACGCCTACCGCGTGATCGACCCAGCGAAGCTGGAGCCGACGATCCGCAAGGCGGTCAACTCCGGCCGCACCTCCTTCGTGGAGGTGATCGTGGAGCCGCGCGCGAACGTGTATCCGATGCAGCCGGGCGGACAACCGGTGGAAGGGATGATTTTCGAGTGACGAATGACGAGTGACGAATGACAAATGACAAATGACGAATGTAAGGTGAGGGTGAGATGAAAGAGGAAATTCACAGGCTGAGCTGCTATGTCGAGAACAAGCCGGGCGTCCTCGCCCGGATCGTGGGCCTCATCTCCGGCCGCGGCTACAACATCCAGACGCTGAGCGTCGGCCCCACGGAGGACGGCACCGTCTCGCGCATGAAGATCGACGTCGTCGGCGACGACAAGGTGATTCGCCAGATCATCCTCCAGCTGAACAACCAGGTGAACGTGATCGAGGTCACGTCGCGCCGCCGCCTCGGCGCCCGCTGACGCGGGCTAGGGGCGCGTGGCGCGTTCCAGCCAGAGCAGGTCTTCCGGCGAGAGGTCGTAGATCGCGGAGGTGCGGTACACGCCGCCCCACGCCGTGCAGAGGTCGTTCAGGTGGCCGCGCTTGCGCTCGCCCGTGCGGTACTTGCTCCAGCGCGTCTGGAAATACGCCTCGTTCTTCGCCCCCGGGGGACGCTCCAGCGCATGCCAGATCTTGCGCTTTTCGGTGGGGAATCCCTGCGTGGCGTTGCGCCAGATGAGCGCGGCCACGTTCTTCCAGAGCGGGTTGCCGTCCAGCCGGCCGAGCGTGAAGAGGTCGGCCACCAGCACGCAGCCGTAGTCGTCGAGCGCGGGGTGCTCCGTGCCGATGACCGTGGAGCCGGCCGGCTTCCAGTCGTATTTCACGAAGTCGGTCTCCGGTCCGTAGACGGGGTTGTGGCAGTAGAGCCAGGAGAGGAAATACCAGCCGGCCTTCTGCGCGAGCTTGCGGTACCACTTCTCGCCCGTGCCCTCCGCCATGATCACGGCGGCCGTGAAGAAGGGGTGGATGCCCTCGCGGTCGATGCTGGAGCAGTCCATCGCGCCGCCCTTGCACTCGAAGTGGTTGATGTCGTTCGTGTAGTAGTAGATGAACGCCTTGCGGATTGCCGCGCGCACGCGCTCGCTGCGCGTGAGCTGCCAGTAGCGGGCGAGGCCCATCAGCACGTAGCCGCCGCAGTCGCCGCCCCATTCGGTCACCTTGCCGTCCGCGATCATCCACTTCGACCCGAGGTTACCGTCACGCCGCTGGACGCGCAGGAATGCGTCCGCCTGCCGTTTCGCCGCCGCCTCGAACTCGGCGGCGTCCATCCCGTGTGCCTTGAGGAGGATGCAGAGACGCGACAGCTCGGCGAGCGCCCAGCCCGCCTCTGACGCGTCCTTCCACTTGAGCGTCTTCCACTTGGACCCGAAGTGCCCGCTCGGCTGCTGGCGCACCTTGATCCAGCTGCGGAACACGGCGAGGCCGAAGTCGACGTCGGTTGGACTGTTGTTGCGCAACCCGTATTCCACGGAGAGTCGCGCCATCTGGAAGCTCTGCGCGGAGAACCCGATGCCGCTGCCCGCGCCATAGAGGTACTCGCCGGGCTTGAGCTTCTTGGACTTCTCCAGCTCGTCGTTCTCCCAGTAGTTCTTCGACGGGTCGCGCTCGATGTCCTCGATCGTGAGGTCCTTCGGGGCGCGCTTGCGGAAGTTGCCGAGGAGGAGCGTCATGTCCACGAGGTAGGGCATGTACCAGGAGCCGTTCTCGTCGCGGCGGCGGCTCCAGTCCTGGAATGCCTTGTCGAGGCGCAATACCTCGGCGAGCGGGAGCTGGGAGGGCACGTCGGGCTTGAGCAGGCGCCAGGCGACGGGGAAGACGGCTGCGAAGCCGTAGTCGGGCCACGGCGGCTTGCCGGTGCAGGCGAAGGCCGTGGCGGTGAACGTCTCGTCGGGCTTGAGGGTGAGGTAGGTGTCGTAGCGCGGGGTGAACGTGCGCTTGTTCGTGTAGGAATACGGCGCCTCGGTGACGGGCCAGAGGATGCGGTGGCGGAAGGAGCCGTCCGCGTTCCGCACCATCGAGCAGGAACTCACGTGCGAGGCCGGGTCGGCCGTCGAGGCGAAGAGGGCGAACACCTCGTTCGTGTTCTCGGAGATCGTGCAGGAGGGGATGCTGCAGCGGTCGTAGGCGAACGTCCACGGCTCGCCGTCCTTCTCCCATCCCGTGGGGATGTCGAGCGAGGCGAGGCGCTTGTCGTTGCCCTGCATCGCGTTGACGAACGCGTTGCCGTTGTAGAGCACGCCGGGGATCAGGTAGCGCGTGGCGGCGAAGCCGGGCGCCGCCTCGAGGACGAGCTTGAACGTGACATTCGTGGCTTCGCCGTTCCGCGCCTGCACCGACACGCGCCATTCATTGCCCTCCCGCGCGGCGCGCGCCTCGGCGGCGAGGCCGGACGCCTGCGGGACCGTCCATGCCGTGAAAGCCACGTCCGCTTCCGCGAATCCAACGCAGGTCACGGCGCAAACGGCCA
>JAFRNO010000044.1 GCA_017430155.1 Kiritimatiellia bacterium
GCCGTTTGCAAGCTGCGTGTCGCAGATGTCGCGCAGCCACTTCTCGTAGGCGGCCGTGTTCTCGAAGCAGTACTGCGCGAGTTCGGAGGCGATCGACGCGTCGCCCGTCCAGCCGTTCTTCTCGCGGTGCGGGCAGTCCGTGGGGTAGCCGTCGGCGAAGTTCGAGCGGTAGGCGCGGTCGCCCATTCGCATGAGCGTGTTGAACGTCTCGTCCGAGCAGGCGAAGGAACCGATCGTGGAAAACGCGGTGTGCACGATGCACGCCGTCACGTCCTCCGGCGCGGGTGCCCGGCGAAGGCCCTTGATGAGGACGTACTGGAAGCCGTTGTAGGTGAAGCGGGGCTCGTACACCTCGCCGTCGCGGCCGGAGCAGACGTAGCGGTCCGTCTGGAACGCGGCGTCCTGCGCGCAGACGCGCTGCGAGGCGGGATAGCGGAAATGGCAGTCGATCGCGCGGCGCTCCTGGCCTTCCGGCGTCTTGTCGTGCAGGCCGTCGCGCACGGATCCCGCGGCAGGCGTGCCGTCCGCGTTCGCGCGCTCGTCGTAGCGGATCGACACGACGTCGCCCTTCTGCTGTCCGCGCAGCGTGAGGCGCATCCAGCCGGCCATGTTCTCGGAGAACGTGACCATGTACGCGCCGCCGCCGAGATCCTTGATGGAACGCGGCTTGAGCGTGCGCATCACCTCGGCGCCGGGACAGTTCTCGGCCGTGAGCGCGCCCTTCGGACCCGGCACCTCGACCGCGCGCACCACGCGGCCCTCGAGGTCGGGCATCGACGGGTCGTGTCCGCCGATCACCTCGCCCTCGCGGATGCAGTCGTAGCCCACCGGACTCGCCACGTGACGCCACGAGCCGTCGGTCGCCACGGTCTCGCGCGTGCCGTCCGCGTACGCGATCTCGAGCTGGGCAATCGTGCGCGGGAAGTCGCGCCACGGCGCCACGTCGAAGTTCCACGTGGCGATGGAGCGCACGTCGTACCAGCCGTGGCCCACGAGGATCCGCAGCGTGTTCGCGCCGGGCTTGAGGTCGCCGTCGAGGCGGTAGGTGGAGTAGAGGACGCGGTGGTCGAACATCGTGGGCGAGGGGTCGAGCACCTTCGTGCCGATCTTCGCGCCGTTGAGGGACGCCTCGTAGAAGCCGACGCCCGTCACGTGGAGGACGGCGGAGGCGACGGGCTTCGACACGGTGAAGGTCTTCTCGAACGCCGGCGAGGCGTTCTCGCAGCGCGTGACGAGCCCCTTCGCGAACGCGGGCTCCTTCGCCGCGCCGAGCGCGGACACGGCGCCGTCGGGCGAGGTCCAGGAGGCGTCCGTGCCGAACGACTTCCCGCCGGGCAGATTGAAGCGCGCGAGGAACGCGTAGGGTTCCTTTACTGAGGGGTTGAAGTTGTCGGGTACGATCTCGACCTCGATCGTGTTCTCGCCCACGACGAGCCACGGCGTGATGTCGCGGAAACGCAGATAACGCCAGTTGTGGATGTGGCCGCTGTGGAGGTGGCACGACTTGCCGTTCACGCGCACGACGTGCTGCGGCACGGCGGCATGGACCATCTCCACGTACTCGCCCGGCTTCGCGCCGGCGAACGTGAACTTGTACTGGAGCGTGACCTTGCCCTTCTTGCCCTTCGGCGCCGTGATCCACTGCGCACCGGAAAGATCGACGTCGGGACGCGTCTCGGGCGCGGGGCCGATCCACTTCGCCTTCCAGTCGGACGGCTTCACTACGCCCATCGTGAACTCGGCGGGCTCCGACCAGTCGCTCTCCTTGCCGTAGTTGCACCAGGTCTTGACCTTCCAGAACACGCGCTGCGACGTGGCGAGCGGCGCGCCGGCGTAGGGCACGCCCACGGACTGCGCGCCCGCGACCTTTCCGGAATCCCACAGATCGCCCTGGTCGGCGTCGAGCTTGGCGCGCGAAGAGGCCGCGAGCACGCGCCAAGCGACGGTGGTCACGTCTTTGGCACCCTTCCTGAGCCCCTGTCCTTGCTTCCACGACAAGCGCGGGGCGGGAACATCGACGCCGCAGGGGTTCACGCGCCATTCCGCCGTGTGGCCGAACGGCCGCGAGGACGCAGCCGGCGCAGTGCAGGTGGACGCGAACAGACCCTCCAGGGCCGCCGCGCAGACGAGGGCAAGCAGTGTTCTGATTTTCATGGGCGCTATTATACCAAAGGCTCGGATAATTGCAATTGCGCTTTTCGGAAGAAAATGATAGCATATGCGGACTTTACGAACTAAAAGGAAGTGTGGACATGAAGAAGTATCTGGTTGCGTTCGCGGCTGTGGTCGCCGTTTTGGGGAACTCCCTTGCAATAGAGGAGGCAAAACCGCTCCGGGTGGCGGTTTTCGTGGGTTCGGGCGCGCGGAATGTCGGCGCGTTCAGGTGGCTGCAGATCACGACGTACGCGAAAGACATGGAGTCCATCCCCGTGGACGGCGCGGCCGTCAGGAACGGCGCGCTCGACGGCGCGGATGTGCTCGTCATGCCCGGCGGATGGTCCGGTGGCGAGGCGGAGACGCTGGAGGCGGAGGGACGCGAGAAGGTGAAGGCGTTCGTGAAGCGCGGCGGCGGATACATCGGTACATGCGCGGGGTGTTGCCTCGTGATGGAGTCGCACACGACCCACACGAACATGCTGCACATGATCCCGTACACCTTCGGCCCGGGCGGCGGCGCGGCGGACATGCCGATCGCTTTCAACCAGCTCGCCAAGGAGATGTGCGGGATTTCCAAGAAGACCTGGAAGATCCGCTACCACGGCGGACCGGTTCCGGTGCCGGGCACGCCCGTGCCGGAGGCGGACGTGAAGGTGATCGCGACGTACGCGGGCGACATCAACGCCCTGGGCGGGCCCGCGCGCAAGTCGATGGCGCGCCAGGCCGCCGTCATCGCCGGCACGTACGGCAAGGGACGCCTGTTCGCCAGCGCCGTGCACCCCGAAAGCGACGTGAACGACCATGAGATCCTGCGCTGCGCGTTCAAGTTCGTCACGGGGCGCGAGGTCGCCAAGTGGACGTATCCGCAGCGGAAGCGCGGACAGCTCGCGGTCGGCGTCATGGTGGAGGACTCGCTCGGCGTCGACATGGCCAAGCTCATGCAGCGCCTCCTCGTCGAAAGGGAATTCGACCTCGACCCGATCAGCGCGGAGCGGATCTCGGAAGGCGTTCTCCGGCACCTCGACGCGGTTCTCGTGCCGAACGGCGAGAAGTCGCAGAGCGGAAAGAAAGGCCTCTACGGCGACAATCTCGCGCGCACGAAGGAGTTCCTCGGGCGCGGAGGACGCGTGTTCGCGTGGGGCACGGGCGCGGAGGCCGCGCGGAAGTACGAGCCGGGCGTCACGTGCGTGGCGGACGCCGAAGCCGCGCTCGCGGCCCTGCGGGCGTTCGCGGCCGAGCCGGTTCCACCCCCCGCCGCCCTTCCCGCGAAGGTGCCGCATCCCCTCACGGCGGCGATCTACAACGACAAGGCCGGCAGCAACGGCACCATCGCGCGGATGCTTTACTTCTCGCCGGAATACAACCTCAGGGTCCTGAAAGCGGCGGACTACGCGAACGGCGGGCTCGACGGCGTGGACCTCCTCATCCAGCCGGGCGGCAGCTGCAAGGGACAGTATGAGATGCTCGGTACGAACGGCGTGGTGGCCCTGCGCCGCTACGTGCTCGAAGGCGGGCGCTACTACGGCATCTGCGCGGGCGCGTTCATGGGCGCGCAGATATCGCGCCCCGAATGGCCCCGTCTCGGACTCGTCCCGTTCAAGGGCGACGACCCCGAGCA
>JAFRNO010000327.1 GCA_017430155.1 Kiritimatiellia bacterium
ACGCGGTAGAACAGCGCAAACTTCGCGACCTTGCCCGAATCGTTCCCCTTCCGAATCTCCAAAAGAAGCCGGCCTTCGTTCGCCCAGTCCGTCTGGCCCATGATCCGGTTCTCGGCCAGTTCCACGTCGGTCGGCTTCACCCACGCGTCCCAGGTAAAGTCGGAAGTTCCCGGCAAAGTGACATCTGTCGCCACAAATGCCGTCTTGTGGCTGGTTCCGCCAACGAACGCGAGCGTCGCTTCGTCGGCCAGGATGCCGCCGCAAAAGACGGCGTTCAACCCTGCAATAGCAACGAGCATTCGACTTGTGGACATAACTTGTCTGAACATGTTTTTCCCTCTTTAGGGGTGAAATCACCTATTGGCAACACAAGTATAGCAGTTTTGAGACGTTCGCGCTTTCAAAATCGCACATGGAACTATTTCATAAATCACGCGAATCTCACATCGCAAGACACGACTCATATCGCCTCTTCGGCGATCTGCTCGGCGCGAAGGAGCTCCGTACCCTTGAACTGGTAGACGATCTGGTGGAGGGTGGTACCGCGCGCGAGGGACGGTACGGACGGATCGGCCCGGTAGGCGGCGAGCTGCCTGAGCGCCTCGTCGTACTTTCCGGCGAGCTCCGCCTCGGACGCATCCTTCGCGGAGAACTTGAGTTCGATGAGATAGCTGTGCTGCACGTCGCCGTAGTGGCAGCGCTCGGGGAAGAGCGCGAAGTCGCAGAAGCCGCGCGACAGCTCCATTTCCGGACGGGCGAGGTAGAAGTTGAGGTGCCCGAACTCGCACTGCATGTAGCCCTGGATGCGTATCTCGCCCTGGATGCCGCCGCGAACGGGCGTGGTGCCGGCGTAGTCCTCGGCGAGGCGGCGAAGGAACGGATCCCATTCGCCGTCGTACGCAAAGCGGGCGGCAAGCTTGCTGAGTCCGTCCCAGTCCGGCTTCCGTTCGCGGAGGTAGGCCGTGCGCAGATAGCCGAAGAGCTGGTGCTGCACGCACAGGTTCGGCACCTTGAACACGGTCTGTCCCCTCTCGCGTCCGGCCATCGAGAGGATGCCGTAGTAGTGGAAGAGCGAGCGGAAGTTCGCGACGTCGGATATCTTGTCGGCGGGGAACGACTCCACGAGGTCGAACGCGATCTGCCCCGTGGAGGCGATCTCCTCGGTGACGGGCAGCACGCCCTCGCCGCCGCCAGTCAGGCGGCGCTGGATGTCCGCGACCGCCTGGAGCTTGTCGTAGTCCGTCTTGATGTTCACGTCCACCATGTTCTCGGGAGCCTGTCCGGTCTTCACGAGGGCCGAGAGGTGGTAGAGCGCCATGTCGCTGTTGAAGACGCTTTCCTTGCCGACCATCGGCTTCGAAAAGCAGTAGCCGTCGTACCAGGGCTTGATGGACTTCACCCATTCCGCCGGATCGCCGGCCTGATAGCGGCCCGTTCCCTTGAAGTCCGTGTAGAGCTTCAAAACATCTTCCTCGGAGAACCCCAGCATCGCATTGAAGTCCGGATCCTGAGAGATGTTCAACGCGATGTTGAACCCGCTCGTGAGGTCGTCCATCGTCACGGGCGAGACGCCCGTCATGAAGATGCGGTCGAAGCTCGACTTGAACACCTTGAACCACTCGCGGTAGAAGCCCTGCCCATGGGTGATCGAACGGTAATCGGCCGATTCTTCGGCGCGCAGCATCGCGTTCGTGAAGTTGTCATACTCGTCGAGCATCAGGTAGAGGTGGAAGTCCTTCTCCTTCGCGAACTTGGCGATCCGGGTGAATTGCGAAGCGGGAGAGCTGGCTGCGGAAATGTCCTTCAGCGCGTCCCCGTACAAGGGGCCATACTTCGAGAGGAACACCTTGAGGCAGTCGCCGACGTAGCTCTCGAACCTCTCCGGAAGCGTCGCCCCCACGCCCCTGTTCACCTCGGAGAAGTCCATGGAGAGGACCTGGTAGCGGTTCACGTTGCGCGTGGGCTTCTCCGCGATGGCGAGGCCGCCGAAGAGCTTCTCGAAGTTATCCTTCTCCGCGAGATCGTAGTAGCAGCGGAGCATGTTGATGAAGAGGGACTTGCCGAACCGGCGCGGACGCACGAAGAAGAGGAACGATCCCGACTGCTCAAGCGCCGGTATGTAGCCGGTCTTGTCGATGTAGTAGTAGCCTTCCGTGCGGATGCGCTTAAAGTCGAAGATGCCGTATGGAATCTGAAGGTTGCCTTGCATGGGCAGAAGTATATCACATTTTCGCGGCCTTGCCGAAGACAAACAAATTCGGTCCCGCATGAGACGCGAGACCTGAGACCTGTCGTGGTTTAGCGGCCGGCCGCGACAAGCGCGGCCGCTCCCGCTGACGGTCTCAATGGATATCACGCTACACCGAAACGATAATTACTGTCAGTAGAGCGGGCCGTAGGCGGCGCAGGCGCGATAGTCGGCGCCGGTCGGGTCGTCCGCGCCGAAGAGGCCCCAGCAGTGAGGGCGGCATTCCGCCGCGTCCGCCACGTTCGACATCGCCACGGGGATGCGCAGCAGCGCCGCGAGCGCGGTCACGTCCTTTCCGATGTGCCCGTAGCTGATCGCGCCGTGGTTCGCGCTCCAGCCGTTCATCACCGAGTAGACGTCCTTGAACGCGCCGGAACCCGTGATGCGCGGCGCGAACCACGTGCAAGGCCAGGTGGGGTCCGTGCGGAGCATCAGCTTCTCGTGGACGGCTTTCG
>JAFRNO010000328.1 GCA_017430155.1 Kiritimatiellia bacterium
ATTCGGGGAACACGGCGACACCCGCCTCGTTCGTGGCGGTGAGTCCGGTCGGCGTGCCGTCCGCGCGCAGGAACACGCGCCACCCGAGCCCGCGCCGTCCCGCATACGGCGGAAGCGGCTCCGCGTACCGCATCCGCGCGGCGACATCCTCGACGAAGACCTCGCCGAATCCGCGCCCCACGACAAGCGTCGTCTCGGCGCGCGAGAGCTCGCCGTCTCCGTCCGCGTCGCGCCCGAACGCCAGCTGCACGAGGTTCGTCCCCGCCGCGAGGGACATCCGCACGTCGAAGTGCCCGCGCCTCTGCCACGTCGCCGCGGGAAGCGCGGCGTTCGTCGCCGCCTCGCGGTCGGGCCATTCCACGGCGGGCAACGTCGGCGACACCACCGCCGCGCTCGCGACGGCGAACACATAGATTGCCAGAAATGTAGATAGCATCCTCATTGATTCGCCCCCAGTATACCATGATTTCTGCTCAATGCCTAGCAATTGCCCTTAACTCGATTGTGATGCTTGCAGAGCATCTGGCAGTTCGCCTCCGTCGTGTCGCCACCACGCGACCAAGCGGAGACATGGTCGGCTTCCATTTCGCTGAATGCGTAAATGCGCTTTGCGTTCGCTTCGTGGCCATTCGCACAGTCAGGACAGTTTGAGATGCCTTTGGACTTCGCCTCTTCGGTTTGCCTCCTGTACACCTTACGCGCAATCTCCGCGCTGAACATCCTCACCTTCAGCAGTTTCTTTTCAGACTCTCCGCCAAGGACGTATTCAAAGATGTTGCGCCTGTTCTGGATCTTGCCGTCGTCCGCGTCGGCAAACAAAGATTCGACACGCGCCCAGACCTTGTCGGGATCGTACGGTTTCGCATGGTACGTTTCGTAGAGCCGCCCCCACTCAAGCCCGCACATCTCGCCCCTCGTCCCCTTGAACACGCCGTCTATCCATGCAATGACGCTCTCGAAATACCGCGTCAGCTCGGTAATGTCGGAACTGTAGCGATGGTCTTTTAGGTAGTCCCTGACATTCCCCTTTGACACCCACTCCAGCGCCTTTGCAAGAACTGCCTGTCGTTTCTCGTCCCCCGCGACAAAGACTTTCCACTTCTGCATGTTTGCGTTCGACGAGTTGCTGAACACAGCCTTGGCCGCCGTGACGAACGGCCCCGAATACGTCGCGTTCAAGAGTTCCTGGTCGTTGAGCGGCTTGCCCGCGATGTTGATTGTCCTGAACCAGTCCTTTATCTCAGCCTCGGGGTCATCGCCCTCGCCCTCGCAGATGTATATCGTCAGCGGAATGTCGAGCATCCATGCATGGTGTGCCGGGTCAAACTTATGCGGCATCCCGTTGGCGTCAAGGACGTCAAGCTGTCCCGTCACGAACCGCCCGAAACTCGTGATGCGCTGCTGCCCGTCGAGAACCTCGTACTTGTCGTCCCCGACCTTCAGGAAGTAGATGAGGCCGATCGGGTATTTCTTCAGCAGCGAATCCACCACCGCCACGTCATCCTTGCCGTTTGCGTAGATGTAGTTGCGTTGGTATTCCGGCTGGATGGTGAGCTTGCCGCTCCACCCGTAAAGGCCTCGGCCTTCCAGAGAGTTGTAGGAGAATCCCTTGCAGATGTCGCCTACTGTGATATCAGTGCGAAGTTCGGTTTTCATTTGACGTCTCCTCTTTTCCGGCAGATAAGGATGCGAGCATATACCTGCATGAAGATTTCATCGCCGATTTTGTAGTACTGTTCTCCTTCAGGCGGGTCCGCCACCTTCAAAACGGGTCCGTCGTTCAGTTTCGTCACTGTCGTTTCCCTTCCATCCCGCGCAACTTGTATCTGTTCCGGGTAGAACCGTGTTTTCTGCGCCGGGTCTCCTGCCCCCGCTTTGGCGACCCCTACAATCTCGAACTGATCAGGACAGTACTTGTCAAGAAACGAAATCGGAACCCCCATCACGCCGTCGTAATCGCTTGGAATGGCGTCGGTGAACGGAACTTCGATCGCGTCGTAGTTGTCGTACTTCCTGTATCCGATACTCTTCACTTCCTTGTGGCGCGAATACTTGATGTTGTCCGCCATTGTCATAAGCTGTAATGGTTGGTGGCGTCTGCCGTGTTCAAGGTTGGTGAACCACCTCACGCCCGGAACACGAATCAACCCTTCGCGGTAGTCATGCGAATTGTAGTAGCTCAGCTTCTTGTCCACCTCTATCGGCGACTTGAAGTAGCCTGCTCCTCTGACAAAAGGGTTGTCGAGCCATATCCTGTTCGCCTTGATCAGCGGGAACACTTCCTTGTAGGTGATGGCGTTGCGGTTGCCGATGATTGCGAATTCCTTGCCTGCTTCCATTATCCATGCAAGGAACTCCCTGAACAGCGAGAACGGCGGATTGGTCACGACGACATCCGCCTCGTCGCGCAATTCCTTCACTTCGGCGCTGCGGAAGTCGCCGTCGCCGTCGAGGTACTTCCATTCGATATCCTCGAAGTTCACCTTGCCGTCGCCGGTCACGTCATGGTCGAGGACGAATATCTTGCCGCGCTCGTTCTTCGGTTTCTCGCCTGACATTTCGGCGGCATAGTCGAACAGGATTCCGTATTTCTCCCGCTTGGCGTCCGGCGCGTAGCTCGTCGAAATGAGCTTTTTCAGGCCCAAGGCGGCAAAGTTCTCTGCAAAGTACCGCGTGAAGTTGCTCCACTCGGGATCATCGCATGGAAGAAGGACCGTCTTGCCACGGAACGTATCCGGATTGTATTCAAGATAGGCGTTCATTTCCGTCTGGATGTCCGCGTATTGGGTGTAGAACTCGTCCTGCTTCGCCCTCTTCGCATTTTGAAGCGCGGTTGTGTCTGACATGCCTGATGCTCCAGCGCGCTCGCGTCGCCGCCGGACCCCATGCCCGATGCATAAAAAGAGAGCGCATTTTCTTTTCCATGCACTCTACCGAAGCCCGTCCAAAGGCCCACAGGAATACCACGGAGAGAAAATGCGCCCTTGCGGGCGCATCTCCACTCACATGCCGTTCCTGTTGTGAAAACTTGGACGTATTTCGGTAGAACGACTTGTTAGCGTTGATGCTAAACTAAAATGCGGTCAGGGGTGGGCTTGGGACCAGTTCCCGGCCTATGTCTGCTGGCGAAGCGGCGAGGGCGCCGCTTCCCCGAAGCAGAAAAAGTATAGCAAAACCCCGTGCTGAGCGCTATCATGTTTTCTGTCGCGAGATTACCGCATGGGCTATCCGTAACGCCCTGAATATGGTAAAATAGTCACCGCATGAAAAGGCCATACGACAGCTTGTGCAGGGCACGAAGGAGGTGCCCATGACGCTGGACAGCACGCTTGCCGGAACATGGTATCCGGGGTCGGAGCGCGAAATCCGCGCTCGGGCCGACGCATGGGAGCAAGCGGTCGCTTCGGACGCGGCGGCATCCGTCGCCCGGCCGAACGTGATCCTGCTTCCCCATGCCGGATGGGCGTATTCCGGCGAAACGGCGTGGCGGGCGGTCCGGCTCGTCCGCGGCGCGGAATTCCGGCGCGTCGTGGTCCTCGCGCCCAGCCACCGGGCGTGGATCGAGAACCGGCTCGTCGCGCCGGAGGCGGATGCCGTCTCCACCCCGCTCGGCAAGATCGCCGTCGACCGGGACTGGATCGACCGCCTCGCGCTCGTCGCGCCCGTCGTGTGCAAGGACAAGATCCACCTCGCCGAGCATTCGGCGCAGATCGAGTTCCCCCTGCTCCAGCTCGCGCTGAAGCCCGGCTTCACGGTCGTGCCGCTCGTAATGGGCTCGTTCGGTGCCGACCAGATGGGCATGTGCGCGCGGGCGCTGTCGCGGCTCATGGACGCGCAGACGCTCCTTGTGATTTCCTCCGATTTCACGCATTACGGAACCGACTTCTCCTACGCGCCCTACGGGACGTCCGACGGCGAGGCGATCCGCGGCAAAGTCGCGGCCGTCGACGGCGAGGCGTTTGCGCTCATGGCCGGCGGCGACGCGGACGCCTTTGCCGCGTACATCCAGAAGACGGGCGCGACCATCTGCGGACACGTCCCCATTGAGCTCGCGATGCGAGCCTTCCCCAAGGGGACGTCGTGCGTGCGCCTCGCGTACGCAACCTCGTCCGACAAGGAGCGGGACTTCTCGCGCTTCGTGTGCTACACCGCGGCGGCGGGCCGCGCCGCGTGGGCGGGCGAGACGGATGCCGTCCTGGACGCCGCCGCGCGCGCCTACCTTCTGCGCGCGGCGCGCGAATCGCTCGAACGCGCCGTCCGCAACGGACCGGACTACGGCAAGCCACACGCCACCCCTGCGGAC
>JAFRNO010000329.1 GCA_017430155.1 Kiritimatiellia bacterium
CTGCACGAACCGCGTCGTCACCGTGCAGGAGCCGCCGCCCTTCAGGCGCACGCTCCCCTCGCGAATCTCCAGCCCGGCGTTCGCGAGCGCCGCGCCCGTGAGGTCCAGCTCGCCCGCGCCCACCTTCACGAGCACGTCGCCCGTGAACCGGCGCCCCGGCTCGACCTTCCGCGTCTGACCGGCGGGAACGTCAATCGTCTCGGCCTGCGCCAAACACGCCGCCGCCACCAAAACCGCAACTAGCACTTTCATTATTCGTTTCCTTTCACTTGCCGAAACGGAGGATCCACTCGTCCACGCTGCCGAACATCGGATGGCAGTTGGAGTACACGTTGTCGCTCTCCTTCCACGTCTCCCACAGCGTGGTCGCGCCGCGCTCCAGCATGTGCAGCCAGCCGGGGAAGCCCTTGTGGAGCACGATCTTCCGCGCGATGTCCACGCGCCCGTGCTCCGATAGGTACATGAGCATGTACCGCGTGGAGAAGATGCCCGTCGTGGGACCGTACCCCTTCTCCTCGATGGCCTTCACGAGCTGCCGTTCGGCCGCGGCCACCTGATCCTGCGGCACGAGGCCGAGGTAGAGCCCGATCGCCTGCGCCGACTGCGTGCCGTTCGCCACGATGCCGTCCTTCACGTACTTCGCCGCGAACGCCGCCTTGATCTTCGCCGCAAGCGCCGCGAACTCTGTCGCGTCGTCCAGACGCCCCAGCCGCTTCGCGAAGCCCGCCGTGAGCGACACGAACCGATACCAGTGCGCCGTGGCCGTCACGCCGTCCGGCGCACGCTGCAACGCCTCGTGGTCGCCGATGCACTGCGGGATGAGTCCGTCGGGATGCTTCGCCGCCAGCTGGCGGATGTAGCGCGTGCAGACGGGATAGAAGTCGAGCGCCTTCGTCTCGTTGTAGTGGCGCAACAGCCCGTCGATCAGCTCCGGCACGGCGAGCGCCCACGAGACCGGACCCGACCGGCCGCCCTCGCCCTTCACGGCGATGCCCACGTAAGGCGCGGTCTCGGTGAGCCACCCGTCGTCGGACGCCTCGTCCGCGAAGTCCTGCAAGATCTTGAGGTAGATCGCGCGCATGTCCCAGTTGAGCATGTACGCCTCGTATGTGGACACGATGTCGCCGCCGTACCCCAGCCGCTCACGCCCCGGGCAATCGCTCTGCACGCCGCCGATCAGGTTCGCCTGAAACGTCCGGCGACACATCTCGTGGATGGCCGCGAGGTCTTTGTTTTCCGTCTTGAACGCCTTCGCCGCCGGTGCCTTCTCCTTCAGCGACAGCATCGAACGCACCGTGCGCGTGGCATCGCCCGTACCCAACAGATGTTTCGCCCCGCGGATCTCCGCATAGCGGAAGACGTGCCAGGTAAACGGCGGCGTGAAACTCTCGACGTTTGATGGTAGGGCGGTCGCCCCGCGACCGCCGCAGATGTACACATCGCGCTGGCACGCGACGTGCGGCGCGCCCGGCCCGCCGTTGCCGCGCTTGATCTGACCGGCCGTCTGGGTCAGCACGTTGACGGTTCCGTCCGCGTTGAGCCGCTCGCCGTAGACGATCTCGACGCGCGTACCGCGCGCCTCACTGCGGAAAACGAACTCCGGCACGCCAGATGCATTGACGCCGAAGTCGACGACCTGCACCTCGCCCTCCTTCAGCCAGCGCGCCGTGCCGTGGTGGACGTCCGGAGAAATCATTCCCGGATGCGTGCTCGGCCATTCGACGATCTTGCCCTTCGGCCCCTTTACGACGACCGCCGGCTTCCACTCCGTGTCCTCCGGACGCGTCGCGTCGATCTCCGTGCCGAGATAGACCGAGTTGCGGATGACGTTCGTCTTGCGCCACTTCCACTCCAGCGGCCTCTCCACGCCGTCGATCGCCATCTTGAAGCACGGCCGCCCGTGCGCCACCACCTCGCGGAAGAGGCGATGGCCCCAGAAACGGAGCGGCGGCAGGTTGTAGAAGCCGTTGCCGAGGCGCACGAACACGGTGTTCGTGGCGTCGGTCACGCGTATCGTGCGCGTGGTCGTGGAATAGACCGTCTTGTCGTAGGGCGTCCAGAGGGTGTCGAGTCCGTCGGGATTCATGTACGACCCGTCAAGGGAGAAGCTCCCGAAGCCCGCGCAGACGAAATGGATTTTCGTCTCGGTCACGCCCGGCGGAAGGACGAACTCCGCCTTGAACTCGGGCGCGGGATCCTCCTCGTACCAGTCCGCGCCGTTCCGGTCGGGCAACCCGTCGCCGATCCACGGAAGCGCCGCAAGAGGGCCGCCATTCGCGAGAACGACATGCGCGGCGATCACCAGCGCGGAAACAACTGCAAGTCTGATTTTCATGTGCAAGATTGTACCAAATCCCCTCCCGCGCGTAAATGGAAAACATCGTGTGCCGTCATGGCGTCGGTACCTGAAGTCTCTGAAGTTGCTCTTTTGTGAAGCGCGGCGGAACTCTCAGTGGAACGAGGTGTCGCTCTTCGTCATAGTATTTCTTCTTGAACCACAGGAAGGCGGGACCATTGAACCACCTTTCGACCCTCGCACGCGGGTGGCGCATGGAGACGAGTCTCTTGTAAAACCAGTCCGCCTCCTGCGCATCGTCCAGGCTCAGCGAGGCAACCCCGCCGAACATCAGGGACCAAGCGCGAACATCCGCGTTTCGCGCGTGGCTGACCGCCGACTTCGCATATTCCACCGCCTTCCGACGATAGTGGAAGCGCGTTGCCACACGGTCCTGCGGAGCGGTCCATCCAATCCAGCGCGAATCAGCCTTTTCCTTTTCCAGCCGCAGTGGCACGTCCACGGGCTCCGCAACCGGAAGTGCGTCGGTCTTGTAATGACCGCCGTAAATGGCCACGTCAGGACGTAATTCCGTCCCCATGAGTTCCATGCCGCGCGTCGCGGTCAGACGGCTCAAGTTCAAAAACGCCACAGCGCGCGCGTCGGCATCTCCCCCTGGATTGTGCGCAATGGCCGACAACTCGCGGAACTCGTCGCAGAGGGGCTTCAATTCCCGAGGTGCCCACGCCGCAGCCTCTTGAAGCCGCCCGTAACGCATCAGCCGCCGCATCAGCAAACTTCGCAGCATGTCTTTGTCGCGCGATTCAATTCGGGCACCCTGCATGAATCTTATAAGTTCGTCGACCGTCATGCATCTCTCCGCGACGAACGCGATGTCAATCCAGTTTCGTGCGAGCAGGAACGCATACAGAGCCTCTTCAAGGTCACGGACCGCGACCATCACCACGCCCAGTTCCCCGGCTACAACTCGCGGAAGCGTCGGTTCATGCGATTGCGGCACGGAATAGTCCCGGGAACGCCCGAACAAATCCTCGCAGAAAGATCCCGAAGGCCCGTATATGCCGGAATAATTGATCGAGCCGAAAAATCCATAATCGCCGACGTACTCCTCCCCCGTATGCCAATAGTCTCCCATCCATGGGCTAATGCCGTACCCGGTTACGGGATCGCCCGATTGGCATCCTCTCCGCCGATACTCCTCCAGCCATTCATGAAGCCGTTCACCCGCATTTTCATAGTTTCCGTCCAATCGTGCGAGACGCGCTTCCAGGAACAGCCGAATGAGCGACCGGGCAGGAGACATCGCGAGAAGTTTTCGGCAAAGGCCTAGATCGCCGCGATTGAACGCGATCCAGGCCTGGCGGTCCGCGCCCAGCGCCGGCTTCTCCGGGCGCACCGCGCGATCCGGCAGGCGCCCGCCCGCGCCATACGCGATCGCGACCTCGACGCCAACAAGGTCGGCGCACAGGGTCTCGAGCCGCGCCTTTTCCGTCCCCTCGGTCAGGCGTCTGCCACAAAAGATGCGCTTCGCGAAACCGGGCCACTCCCTCCATTCCGCGCCGGCATACGCAGTCAGCACCAATGGGTCATAACGCCTTCCGCACGTTGCCGACAGGAACCGAAGCGCAAACGACTCCAACGCCGCCGTGTCCTTGAAGCCGGCGTCGACCGCCCGACGCAGTGCGTCAACATGCCGATCCTTGCTGTTGAATGTTCGCGCATTCGCGATCCGCACGAAATGCACCCACACAGTCCTGTACAAACGCCGCTCTTTCGGAAGGGCCAGCAATTCCCCGAACGGCGCGGGGTCGTCGTCCTTGCGAAAGACGAGCCACTGGGCATGACCGAGTTTGTAAAGATAGAATTCCAATGCATAGCCGGGGACTTTCTGCGGGATTTCCACTTCCTCGCCGCTTTCCAGCCGTTTGCACACGCTTTCGCGAAACGCGGTGAATTGTTGCCAGTCCCCGGCAACTGCCTCCTTTGAAACGCCTGCGGCCATGCCCGCCGCGAAAAAGTCCAGTTCGTCCGCCTGAGCGGTTGAGACGCGATTGCCTTTCGGCGCTTTCCCCGTCCACGCGGGATAATAGTGCGCGCCGATCATCGCCAATTCCGTTCCCAGGTGCGGCGTCACGCGATAGGCGTCGAAGCATTTCACCGCCGCGTTGGTGGCGACCTCTGCCGTCGAGAAAAAATTTAGATCATATTCGCAGCCGTGCGGAAAATACGACACCGGAAAGTACGGGCCACAGGCCAGGACGTCCAGTGCCTGCACCAACGACAGCAGGGCAATCGGGGCAAGGATGCGAGCAGAATTCATTTCCGCATCTTCCTTTCTTTCATCGAAATACCTTGGGGATTGACCTGCGCAATCGCTTTGCCGAACACAACCGGCTCGCCGCAGGCGCATGGCGCGACAGAGACGGCATCCGGGAGACGGCCATGCACCACATCGCCCTCGATGCGGCATCCGTTCAACGGGAAGAACTCCCCGCCCAATCCAGATGCACCCCAATCAATTGCAACGGCAACGCCCTCGAACGGAATCTGGTGCCGATAACGCGCAATGAGGTCCACCGTCCCCGCACGCACGCCACCGCGAACCGCAAACTCGACGGTCGGCGCCGGACGTTGGCCGTCTTCAAGAAGGGCCAGCGTCTCGCGTTCAAGGCACCAGCGGTCGACGCCGCGAACCGGCAGACGGAACCAGATCGCCGGCAAACGCAACGACGACGTGAATATCTCGTGCAGTAAATCCAGATCCGGCGCGGCGAGTCCGCAGGTCGTTTCGGGCGACCGGACGAAATCGTCGGGTAACCCCTCGGCATACAGACGCCGAAAGCTGCCGTCCGCGTTGAACGTCAAGACGTATGCGTATGACGGCAGGGCCATCTTGAATCGTCCATCCAACGCCCGCGCCATCCGCAATGCCCGAAAGACGGTCGTTCGCCCCATCAGCGACCACGTCTCTGCTCGGTTCTTCGGCGCATCAATGCCATGCAACTGAATGACGGGCTCGTCAATTGCGGCAAGTACCCGGCGAATGCCCGCCAAATCTAGGTGGCAGGGAAGAAAGGTCGCGCCAAGCCGCAACGCCGCCGCCTCCGGCCAACGGAGACGTATTTCCTCAACCAACTCGCCGTAGCGAGCTATTAGCCGTTCCGGGACGTCAACGTCCAATTGCATTCGGTGAACGCCGAGCGCGCCGGCGCGGGAGACGAGAGCCCTGGCCGTCCTCTCGGGATCGTCGAGCGCCTGGACCGGAAACCTGAAAACAGCTGTGACACGCGGATGGCGCCAGATGCGATCCGGCACATCCACTCCACGCCACCGTGCGCCCCGTCCCTCATACTCAAGTTCGCCAGCGAGTACATAGAGATCATGCGTTCCCGCCTCAAGTTCAGAACGCACGGCCGACTCAACCTTGTCCGACCAATGACGTTGCCAGACATAAAAACCGTTTGCACTCGGAACTGCGGCGGACAATGGATTCCCAAAGGCTATCGCGACAACCGCTCTCATCGCCATCGCAACTAACGAACGGTTCTTCATGTGCAAATGCTCAGGTTCTTACGTCAAGGAATGCTGGATGTGGCAGGGGCCAAGCCGGGCGCGGAGACGGTGAGCGAGAGCGCCCCGGGCGCGTCGCGGCGGATGACCGCGACGGCCTTGCCGTAGAAGAGCGGGTGCGAGTCCGTATTCGTGAACGCCTCGAACGCGTGCGCGTTGCCGTTGCCCACGCCGAGTATCTTACCCGGCCCCGACAGCTTGAAGGACACGCGGTCCATCGCGAGCGGGTTGCGCACGCCCTTCGCATCCACCACGTCCACCTGCACCCAGACCAGCTCGTCCGGGGAGTCGGTGAGTTTCGGCTCGACCGTCAACTTGACGGCAGCCGGTTCGCCCGCCGTGCGCATCACCGTCTCGCCGAGTTTCGTCTCCCCGCGATAGGCCACGGTCTTCAGCTCGCCCGGTTCGTACGGCACGTCGAACCACATGAGACGGTACTTCGCGCAGACGTCGTAGTAGGCGGAAGGACGCCCCTCCCCTTCAGGCATCACGCCCTTCGTGCGCCGTCCCATCGACTTGCCGTTCACGAAGAGCTCGGCCGAGTCGCCGTTCGTGTACACGAACACGGGCACCTTCTTCCCCTCGCGCCCGGGCCACGTCCAGTGCGGCACGATGTGGAGCGTGTACGCCTTCGGGTTCCAGTAGCTGCGGTAGAGCCAGTAACGGTCCTTCGGGACGCCGGTCAGGTCCACGATGCCAAAATAGGACGAGCGCGACTCTTTCCAGTAGGGCGTCGGCTCGCCGAGATAGTCGATCCCCGTCCATACGAACTCGCCGCACACGTAGCGGTCCTGCTCCATGTAGTTGAACTCGACGTCCGCGATGTCAGGCATTGCGTTGAAGTCGTAGCCGTCCGTCTGGAATTCGCTCCGCGCGAAGTCGTGCTTCTCCTTCGGCAGCACCTCCGGGTAGAATCCATAGGAACTCACGGCGGATGCTGATTCGGAGTAGACGATCGGCTTCGCGGGGTACTTTGCCTTTACGCGGCGGTAGCAGGCGCCGTAGTTCCAGCCGGTGATGTCGAGGTCGTCGAACATGTTCTCGTTGAGGTACTTAGGCTCGCTCATCCAGCAGATGTTGCCGTTGCCGACAGGACGCGTGGTGTCCTCCAGGCGCATCTGTTCGCGGAAGTACGTGCAGCGCGCCTTCGTGAGGCCGTCGACGTAGTTCTTGCCCTTGTAGTCGGGCGTGACGATCTCGTTCGACATCGACCAGATGACGACGCACGGATGGTTGCGGTCGCGCCGCACGAACTGGCGGAGGTTGCGCGCCACGTACTCCTCCAGGTTCTGCTCGGGACGCCGCCCCGCCGTGCCGTCCCACTTGTCGAACGCCTCGTCCCACACGAGGATGCCCATCTCGTCGCAGAGGTCGAGCACCTCGGGCGCGGGGCAGTTGTGGCTCGTGCGCAGGGCGTTCGCGCCCATGTCCTTCATGATCTGCAGCTGGCGGCGCATCGCCGACTTGTCGAACGCCATGCCGAGCAGGCCGAGGTCGGAGTGGAGATCCACGCCCTTGAACTGCACGCGGCGTCCGTTCAGATGAAACCCGTTCGCCGCCCAGTCGTTCGTCAGGCTCCCCGTCGCCACGGGAAAGGCGATCGTGCGGATGCCGAAGCGCACGCGCTCGCACGAGAGGGTCTGTCCCCCATTCACAAGCTTCACCTCCGCCTCGTACAGGTTCGGTGCGTCCACGTCCCACAACACCGGC
>JAFRNO010000330.1 GCA_017430155.1 Kiritimatiellia bacterium
AGGCGCCCAGACCGCCGAACACTCGTACGTTTCGGGCACGTGCAGCACCTGCGTCATCGCGCTCCAGTCCACGAGGTTCGTGGAGGTGCGCATCATCACGCCCGCGCCGACGGGGTCGCTCGCGCGGCTGAGCTGGTAGAGACGGTAGCATTTCGCGGCGTCGTCCCGCCAGATGAACGGATCGCTCACCGTGAACGACGACTCGGCCGCCGCGCAGCAGACGGCGGCGAGCAGAAAAAGGGAGCATGCTGTTTTCATTCTTAATTCCTGTTGAAGAATCCGCTTGACGCGTTGCGTTCACCTGGGCCTGCAGGCCCTGAACACGCGCTTCAGCTGCGCCGCCTGCGCGTCGTTCAGCCGCCCCGTCGGACGGTCAATCGCCAGATCGATCGTGACGGCGCCGCCGTTCTTCAGGATCGGTGTCATCCAATCGATCCACTGCTTGTCCTCATAACGGCAGTCGGTGCGACCCCAGAACGAGCCGGCAAATGTCAGCAAATGCCACTGCCGGTCGCCCATCCAACGCCCGGCGCACGTCTCCTTGAAAGGCTCGTTGATCTCGCCCGCAAGGTAATCGCCCGCGAACGTCCAGGGTCTGACGGGGGAGCGAACGCCCTCGTTGAAGGCCACCACGGCCTCGGGGTTCCCCCTCTTGACCGCAGCCGCGTAGATTTCGGCGATCTCGTCGTTGAAGCGGATGTGGCGGTAACCTCCGTCAAACCACCAGCCGGCGACGTCCTTTCCGTACCGACGGCTCCATTCCTCAATCACCTGGCCCCAGCGGCGGGCCGCCTCGACGTTGATCATGCGGTCGTGGTTCGTCTTCTCCTCCGGGAACCCGAAGGACTTCACGGCATGGACGTCGCGGTTCGGCGTCTGGCAGGGCAGATACAGCATCACCTTGATGCCGGTGGGCTTCAGCGCGGCGATGAGTTCCGCCGGGATGTCGCGCTTCGAGCAATGGGATCCCGGAGCATATCCGCAGATGCGCTCGTAAGTCTCGTTCGGCGAGCACATGTAGCCCGAGTTCTGTCCAAGGGTGATGCAGAACCAGTCCGGCTTGATGTCGACAATCTGCTTCACCAAACCCGGCACGTCAAACTCGCCGATGCGGTCGAACATCTCCTTGCCGACCAGATAGTGGGCGAACGCGCCGCAGCCGCCGACCATCCAGTCCGTCGCCGGATTGCGCGGATGGTCGACGAGTCCCCAGTCCGCGCGCTCGAAGATCCGCGAGGAGGCCACGAGGCCCTCCGAGTCGACGAGGTTCACGAAGAACATGACGGCGTCTTCGGGAACGGAAACCGAGAGGCGCCCGGACTTGTCCAGGTCCTTCACCTCCGCCACCTGCCACTTCCGCTTCATCAGCAGCGGATTCGGGTCGCATGTGCACAACAGCTCCGCCCGCGCCACCGTGCGCCCGTGCGCGTTGAATGCGGCCCGCAGGACGCCGCCCTTCTCCAGCCACGCGTGCGTCACGTCGATGAGCGGCTTGCCGTCCTTGCAGATCGCGTTGGCCATTGCCGTGATTTCCTTCGGGTCGCCGGCCGGAGGATGCGCGTGCGGCATGTTGAGCTTGAGCGTGAGGTTGAGCGGCACCGTGCGGTCCAGCATGTTGCAGCTCTTGCGAACCGTGTCCAGCGGATAGAAGCGGTCGTTCGTGCCGCAGCACCAGAGATAGGGAATCCGCGCCCCGCCCGCCGGGCTGTCGTAGAAGTTCTTCGCGTCCCACAGCGCATACCAGGCGCGCAGCTTCTCGCCGCCGCCGCCCATCGTGTGCCATGCGGGATTGAGTTCGTAGAAGCCGCAGCCGTAGACGGGCGCCGCGAACCGGAAGCGGTCGTCGACCGAGCCGACGATGC
Organism: Kiritimatiellia bacterium; assembly: GCA_017430155.1. Lineage (GTDB taxonomy): Bacteria > Verrucomicrobiota > Kiritimatiellia > RFP12 > UBA1067 > RUG572. The sequence goes on from JAFRNO010000330.1 coordinate 1,863, forward strand.
TGCTCAGGTAGCCGCCCCAGCTGATGCCCGTGAGGCCGATGCGGGACGCGTCGACCTCCGGACGGGCACGCAGGAACGAGTGGCAGCGCATGACCGCCGCGACCGCATGGTACGTCCACTGGTCCCGGATGGGTTCGCCGATCTGCGCAACGGAACTGCCCCATCCGGAAGGTCCCGACCACTCATGACGCGGATGTGGCTTGCCGTCGCGTTCGCCTTGCGGGATGCCGCCGCACGTGTCCATCGCGATTGCCGCGTACCCGCGGTCGTTCCACGTCTTCACCCATTTGGCGAAGGCCGTGCCGCCGCCGCCATGCACGAGCACCATGGCCGGGACCTTGCGGTCCGCACATGCGCCTTCGGGAAGCCCCCACCACGCGAACACGCGCGTCGGCCTGCCCTTCCACGGCTCGCCTTCGACGAAGATCGGCTCGACTCCCTGGATCCGCCCGTAGTTGTTCGAGCAGGGAACCGTGACGGGGAACGTGCGCGGCGGTGCGTCCAGCGCCTTGACATCCCACAAGCTGCGACTGCCGCGCGGGAGATCGCACGCGGAAACAGCCGTTTCCGCGTACAGTACTTCAAAGTCGACTACGCCGTTCGCAGGCAAGACCGTGACATCCACATATCGCGAGTCGCCGACGGTTGAAAGTGTGAAACCCATTTCGCGACCGTTGACGCGCAGCGCCTTCGGCGCCTTGCCGGAGGGCACGAGCAAATGCGCCTGCACGGTCTGCGCGGGGCTGCGCAGATGGTACCGGAACCCCTTCTCCGTGAAGATCCAGCGCACGTCCACGGTCTTGTGCGCGGCCTCGTAACCCGTGAGGTAGCGCCCTTCGGCGAACGGCGTCACGGCCCAGCGCGGCGCGAAGCGGATTTTGCGGTACTGCACGTCGAGGTCCTGCACGCCGGCAAGCCCTTCGTCCACGGCCGAGAGAACCGCCGCCGCGCCCCATGCGCTCGGCCCGCCGCCCTGCGGCTGGCCCGTGACCGGGTCGTAGAGGAAGTAGAGCTTGCCGTCGTCGCGCTTCACCATCTTCGCCACGCGGTCGAGAATGTCCCATCCGTACGCCTCCTCGCCGCACTCGAACGCGCCCTTCGCGAGCTCGCCGGCCGTGACCGGCGAGTGCGCGCCGTTCCCGTACCGGCCGGGCGGATTGCCCTTGAACGACGGACTGTACGCCGGGTCGATCGTGAACCACTCGGAGAAGCCCTTCGTCGTCTTGCGGCGCGCCTTGTACTCCGCCACAACGCCGCGCTTCTGCTCCGTCGTGAGGATGCCGCGGTTGAGCGCATAGGCCATGGAGAGCGACAGGCGCTCCTTCTCGTGCGCGTCGAGCGGTTCGCAGTTGAGCGGCAGCTGGTGGCAGAAGAACGTGCCGTTCCACAGGTGCTTGAACATGTTCGCCTTCAGCGCCTCGGCGCGCGCGCGCCACGACGCCGCCTTCGCGGCGTTGCCGAACCGCTCGTTGATCCACGCGAGCTGGTTCATCGCCTGGTAGACGCCCGAGTTGTCGCCGTGCATGATCGCCATCGGTTCGGTGAGGATCACGGAGCGGTTGGAGCCCGAACGCGGGTCGTTCGTGAAGTCCCACGTGTCGATCGTGTAGGGACGCTTGCAGAGTCCGTGCGCGGCGTCCCACCGCTTGGGGTCGCGCGTCATGTAGTCGATGCCCTTCTCCAGACGCGGCAGGGCACGGCGCAGCCACGCATCGTCGCCCGTCACGCGCCATGCCTGCAGACAGCCCTCGACCATCAGGTACTCGATGTCCGCCTCCAGCTCCAGACGCACGAGCGACTGGTTGTCCTCCGGGTAGAGGATGCGGCAGTCGGGCGGCACGAACGTCCAGTGGAAGTCGTCGAGCTGCTTGATGAGCTCGTAGAACTGTCCGTCGGCGCGCTGCGTGTCGAGGATGAAGTCGAGGAAACTCGTGAGGTCGTGTTCCCAATGGCGGTAACCCTTCATCTGGTGGACATGGTCGCGGATCCAGTTGAGCTGGCACACGAGCGTGCGGCCGTCCACGAACACGAGCCGCCGGTCGGCCCACACCACCTTGCGCAGGCTCCAGAGCGCGTTGCCGAAGTCCGCGCCCGCCGTGGTGAGCACGCCGGGGAACGCCAGCTCCCAGTTGTTGTACGTGCCGCATTGGACCTTCCCGCACCGCATGCGCGGGAGTGGGTTCATGAACGCGATCTCGCGCCCAGCGTTGATCGCAAGTCCCGCCGGATCAGGCAACTTGCCCGCCGGCATCGGTTGCAGCGCCGCCGTCGCGCATCCCACCGCCAATGCGGCGACAGCAAGACCAATGACTCTTTTCTTCATTCTTTCCCTCTCTTTAAACTTTCAGCACGACCTTGCCGCGGTTTTCGCCGCGCTCGAGGATGGCATGTGCCTCCGTGGCCTCGATGATCGGGAGGACCTTGTGGATGTAGGGCGCGAACTTCCGCGCCTCAAAAGCCGGCCACACGTCGCGCGCAAGGCCCGCGAGGATCAGAGCCTTCTCCTCGGGCAAACGCCGCCGCAGGGTCGAGCCGATGAGGCGGAGGTTCTTGCGCCAGAGGAGGTTCACGTCGATGGTCGTCTCGGAACCGGCCATGGAGGCGAGCGAGATCCACCGCCCCAGCATGTTCATGGTCGCGAAGCAGGGACCCATCAGCTTGCCGCCGACGGGGTCGATGGCGACGTCCGGCGGATTCGCCTTGAGCGTCGCCACGAGGTCGTCCGTGAAGCGGTTGCTGACCACGTCCGCGCCAACCGACTTGCAGAACTCGCCGTTCGCGTCGCTCGCCACCTGCGCCACGACCTTTGCGCCGAAGACGTGTTTCGCCAGCTGGATGCAGGCGACGCCGAGGCCGCCCTCGCCGCCGTTGATGAAGAACGTCTCGCCTTTCTTGATCTCGCCCACGATCTTGAGGTTCAGATACGCCGTCGCATACACCTCCGGGATGCCGGCCGCCTCCCAGGACTCGAAGCCCTTCGGCAGGGGCAGGCACATCCCCTCGGGCACGACCACCTGTTCCGCGTATCCGCCGCCGCCGAGAAGCGCGCAGACCCGGTCGCCGGGCTTGAAGCGTCCGTTCGCCGGCGCTTCCAGCACCACGCCCGCGCATTCAAGTCCCGGCCAGAGCGGCCACCCCTCCGGCGGCGCGTAGATGCCCGCGCGCTGCATGAGGTCCGCGCGGTTCACCGCGCACGCCTCCACCTTCAGTTTCACATCGAACTCGCCGTGGCAGACCGGATCGGGCACGTCCTGCCACACGAAGTCCTTCTTCTCGTCTATGCACATCGCCTTCATATCAACTCTCCTTTTATCTGACGCGCGGCAGGCCTCCATCATCCCGCAACGCCGCAATTACTTGAACCGCAGGTAGATCGGACATTCGGTGAGACGTAGCTTGCGTCCGGTGACGACCGGCGGCTCGATGACGTTGCCGAAGAGATCGCGGCATTCGGTCCACGGACCGCGTGACGCCAGCACCTCCCACTCGCATTCGCCCTCGACGCTCCAGAGGACCAGGACGGCGCCGTCCTTCTTCCCCGCCTCCGGCGCGAACTCCGCCACGCGGAACGCGTGCTTGTCGGACGAGAGGTCGCACACGTACCTTCTCTGTCCCACGTGCCGCGTCAGGAACGCGACGGCGGCATACGACGGTTTGGGCGACCAGTCGTGATGGACGAGCCCGAAGTTGTGCTCGGTGTAGGACGCCTTCAGCCCGTCGTTTCGGAAATCGTACTGGCAGGCGTAGTCGCAGCCGGCCTCCAGCGCGGCAAGGTACATCCGCACGATGCAGGCGGCCTGTCCCAGATAGCTCGACCGGGGATAGCCGCCCGCGACTTCCCAGTATTCCCCCTTGCCCGCGTAGGTCGTCCAGCCGGCCTCGGTCACGCACCAGCGGTTCGCGCCGCCGTGCTTCCTCGCAAGTTCGCGATACTCCGAACCGAAGTCGCGGAGGAAGTACTCGCGCTCGGGACGATGCTGGCGATGGCAGTAGGGATGGAACGCCACCGCGTTGTGCGGACGCGCGATGCCGCCCGCGAGCATCATTTGAAGGAGGTAGGGGGTGTCCTCGCCCGTCACGCCCACGATCGCGTCGGGATCTACCCGCCGGATGGCATCGTCCGCGGCGTGCGTGAACGCGATGAACTTCTCCACCCACCCCTGGTCGCTGTCGCCCTGCTTCCAGTACGCCTTCTTGAACGTGAAGTTCTGCGGCTCGTTCCAGATCTCGTAACGGTCGATCCGGCCCTTGAAGTGCTCCGCCGACCAGGCGGCGAAACGCGCGAATGCCTCCGCGTCGACGGGATTGTCGTACAGCTTGTTTCCATAGCTGAGCAACAGGTTCATCCGAATGCCGCGCGCGAGCAACGCGTCCACGAACCCCTCATAGATCTCGGGAACCGCGTATACGCCTTTCCTCTGTTCGCAGGCGGACCATCCGGGCTCGTCGCGGACGATTCCGATGCCCGCCGCCGCCAGTAGGTCCACGAGCTGCGGAACGTTCCGCCATCCGTAGACGTGGCACTGCGTACCCACCCAGGGGCACGGCTTCACGTCCTTCGACGTGAGACATGCGAACCAGGTCCTGTTTGACGCGCCATCTGCCGTGGTCACGTCAAGCGCGTACGCGCCAAAGCGTCCGCCCATGTCCTCGGGACGCACCTCGAACACGCCATCGTCCATTCGCCGCCGACACAACTCCTTGCCGCCGCAATCGGTTATCCGGCAGTCGACCGAACCGCGCCCCGCCTGAGCGCCTTCGGCCCTCCGCGCCACGGAAAGCTTGAACGACGGATTCTCGCCGGGATAGAACAGGGCCATGGTTCGGCTGGGGATGCACGTGATCGTCGAGGATGGGATTTCCGAAATGCCGGCCGTCGTCTCAATCACCACGTCCGCGACGTCCAGGCATCCCGTGCGGTTGGTGCCGCGGGCCTCAACGCCGAGGACGCACTCCACGGCCGGCAGCCGCACCACGCCGTCGTTCGCCCCGCCCCAGTGTCCGCCGCTCTTGCGCGGATCGAACGTCCGCACCGCCCATTCGCCCGTTGCCTTGCACGGCACGGACTGCAAGTGCGTCTGTCCCTCCGAATCATGGACGCGGAAGAACACCCGCGTGCGTTCCAGTCCCTTGGTCAGACGCAAGGTGAACGCGACGCGCGACGTGCCGACCGGGATCCTCTCGGTGACACTGTAGCCCACGTATGCGCCCTTCGTGAGGTCAAATGATAGGCGGGCGAAACGTTGACTGCCCTCCTGTTCGAATCCCAGTTCGGCCTTCGCCCCCGGGAACTCGCCGCCGGTCGTGTAGGAGCCGTAAGGTTGGGCGAATCCCCCCGGCAGATGAAGGATGCGCGATTCAGCCGCCACCGCCGCGCAGCACAAGGCAACTGTCAAGACGGCTATTTTTCCAAGACTATTTTTCTTTGCTTTCATCGTGTTTTTTCGTTCATTATACTCAATCATTTCATTGGACACAAGTGGCAACTTACACTTTCATGATGGAATATATTCCGTACATCAACACTTTCATGAGCGAATATCTATCTCTGCATTACACTTTTATGAGTCAATCCTATCAATACAACACTTCAAAATCCGCAGCGCCTCCTACAGGTGTCACGATGGCGTCCACATAATGCGATTCGCCGACGGTCGCAAGCGTAAAGGATGTTTCCGTGCCGTTCACGCGGAACGTCTTGGGGGTCTTGCCCGACGGCACGAGCAGATGCGCCTTGATCTTCTTCGCCGGACTGCGCAGATGGTAGCGGAATCCTTCTTCCGTCTGGACGTAGCGGCAATCCACATAGCGCCCCACGCTTTCATAGCCCGTCACGTAGCGCAGCTCGCGGTACGGCGTGACGGGCCAGCGCGGCGAGAACGTAATCTCGTCGTAGCCGAACCCCGCGTTGACGATGCCGGCAAGCCCCTCGTCCACCGCGCTCAGCAGAGCGGCCGCGCCCCACGCGCTCGGCCCCAGGTAGGCGGTGGTGGAGTTCCCGCCCTACGGATTGTAGAGGAAGTAGACCGCGCCGTCCTTCTCCGCCATCTTCATGAACCGCTGGAGGATGTCCCAGCCGTACGCCTCGTAGCCGCACCCGAACGCGCCCTTCGCGAGTTCGCCCGCCGTGAACGGCGAGATCGCCCCGTTCACGTAGGTGCCGACCTTATGCGGACCGAACGTCGGCTCGTACGGCGGATCGATCGTGAACCATTCGGCGAACGCCCCCGTAGTCTGGCGTCGCCGCCGGTACTCCTCGACAATCGACCGCTTCTGCCCGAGCGTGAGGATGCCTCGGTTGAGCGCGTAGGCGTCGGAAAGCGAAAGACGTTCGTTCTCCTTGTCGTCGATGCCCTTGTCGGTGCCGAGGAACTTCTGGTGAGTGAAGAAGCGCCCGTTCCAGAGATGCTTGAAGATGTTCGCCTTCAGCGCGTCGGCGCGGGCGCGCCAGGCGGCCGCCCGGTCGGCGCGCCCGAGGCGTTCGTTCATCGCGGCGAGCTGCCCCATCGCCTGCCACACGCCCGTGTTGTCGCCGTGGACCGCGGGCATCGGCTCCCACGGGTGGATGCGGCGGTCCGGCCCCGTAGACGTCATCGGCACGAAATCCCACGTGTCGATCGTGAACGGACGGATGCAGAGGCCGTATTCCGCATTCCAATGCTGCGGATCGCTCGTCTGCCAGTCGATGGCCTTCTCAAGTTTGGGCAGCACGGACGCCATCCACCGGTCGTCGCCCGTCATCCGCCAGTAGAGATGCGCGGCCTCGACCGTCACGTACTCCACGTCCGCCTCCAGGTCGAGA
>JAFRNO010000331.1 GCA_017430155.1 Kiritimatiellia bacterium
AAGGAAGGTATGAAGAAAGTCGCGATCGTTGGCGTTGAAGGCTCCGGCAAGACGGTGATGCTGGCCGGGTTGGGGGAACTTTACTCTCATCCGGACGCGGACGGGTACTTTCTGGCACCGAAGAATTACGCGACGGCATCGTACGTGGCGGAGAAGATCGCCAAGATGCGTAGGGGCGAATGGCCGGTGGCTACAGCCGAGGATGTCCTACAGGGGCTTAATTGGACATTGAAGAGGTGGCGGGGTGAGCGGCAGCGTCCGGAAGATGTCTGCGAGGTGTCATGCCTCGACTTTGCCGGTGAGGTATACCGATTGGCGTTCGGCATTCGGCAGGGTTCCGTCCCGAGAAGTCTGGTCGACGAGGTGTCGGCGCTCAAAGAATACATCAGGAACGCGGACGACTTAATCGTCCTCATCAACTTGCGAGACATTATCGTACAGGGTACGCACGAGCCGCGCGTGCAGGAGTCGATGTGGATAACCAACGAAATCCTTTCCTAGGCGTTGGACGAAACAGGCGGGCGGAAGGTTCCGCGCGCAGCGATCGTGTTGTCGCAGGCGGACAGTTATGCGGATACGATCAAGGCGTGTGGCGGTGCACTTGGCGTATTGCAGCAGTATCTGCCACATGTGGCGTACAACTACAACTGGCTCGACATCCTCGTTGCGAGTGCCGTTGACAGGATACTGCTCGATGACAACGGCAATCAGGTGCCGGCACCCGACTTCCAGCTCCAGAAGCTTCGGGTGATCATGGGCTGGATTCGTGCTGGATTCAAGGTTGCCGCGCAGACGTCGTCCGTTGGCCCTGGCGCAGTGTTACGTTTTCACTGCCCTCATTGCTATGAGAAAATCGAGGCGACAGGTGACATGGTAGGCACTGAAGGAGAATGCCCTACGTGCGGAATCCGGATCACGGTGCCACCTCCGGCGTCGTCGCCTGTAAGTCCACCGCCTCCCGCGCAACCTCGGCAACCTTCACCTTCGGTTGCGCAGAAGCCGAACAACAAGGGTAATGGTGGGGAATCCTGGTGGGAATCCATTGGGGGAATAGTGTTCGCCATCTATGTAATCTGTAAATTTATTAAAGGGTGTGAATAAGATGGCAAATGGTAACTGGAGAATGAGCTGTCTATGAAGAAAGTCGCGATCGTTGGCGTTGAGGGCTCTGGCAAGACGGTGATGCTGGCCGATGAGGAGGGCTACTTCCTCGCGCCGAAGAATTTCGGAACGGCGGCGTATGGGGAATGGGAAACATGGCGGCCCATTCTCGCGGTGCGGCCCGCCGACACCTTCTGCAACCTCATGATCGTCCTGATCCAGCAATGCCGCTATCTGCTCGACAAGATGCTCAAATGGCAGGAAGCAGATTTCATCAAGAATGGCGGTGTGCGGGAGCGCATGCATGCGGCGCGCACCGAGGCGCGGGTCGAGCAGTGGGACAAGGCCATCCCTTCCCCCGCCCGTGCGACATTTTTGTCGCATCAGGTGCGGTTTGGGGTTGCGCGCGGCGCGGCTGCGTGCGATAATAGGGGCGTTCTCGACCAGGAAAGGACATCGACATGAAAGAAATCGAAGGAAAGATTGCGGCCAAGGGCCTGAAGATCGCGCTCGTGGCGAGCCGGTTCAACTCGTTCCTCGTGGAACAGCTCGTGAAGGGCGCGGCGGATGCGTTCAACCGCCTCGGCGGCGACGCCGCGGGGCTCGTGCTCGTGCGCGTGCCGGGCGCCTACGAAATCCCCGTGACGGCGAAGAAACTCGCCGCGTCGAAGAAGTTCGACGCCGTGGTGGGCCTCGGCGCGGTCGTGCAGGGCGCCACGCCCCATGCCGCGCTCATCAATGAGACGACGGCGCGCGCGTTCACGGAGATCGCGCTCGAGACGGGCGTGCCGGTGGTGGACGGCGTGGTGAGCGCCGAGAACCTCGAGCAGGCGGTCGAGCGCTGCGGCACGAAGCAGGGCAACAAGGGCTTCGCGGCGATGCAGGCGGCGATCGAGCTCGTGAACGTCCTGAAGCAGATTTGAGAAAAACACAAAAGCAAAGAAGGAAAGTAAAATGGCAGTTAAGAAAGTTGCGTTCCTGACGGCTGGCGGCCTCGCGCCGTGCCTCAGCTCCTCGATCGGGTTCCTGATCGACGCCTACACGAAGACGGCGCCGGACGTGGAGATGATCGGCTACATCAACGGCTACATGGGCCTCCTGAAGGGCGAGTCGATTCCCGTGACGCCGGAAGTCCGCAAGCACGCGCTCCTCCTCACGCAGCACGGCGGCAGCCCGATCGGCAACAGCCGCGTGAAGCTCACGAACGTGAAGGACTGCGTGAAGCGCGGCCTCGTGAAGGAAGGCGAAGACCCGCTCAAGGTGGCGGCGGACCAGCTCGTGAAGGACGGCGTGGACGTGCTGCACACGATCGGCGGCGACGACACGAACACGACGGCGGCGGACCTCGCGGCCTATCTCGCGAAGAACAACTACAAGCTGATCGTGGTGGGTCTCCCGAAGACGATCGACAACGACGTCTACCCGATCAAGCAGTCGCTTGGCGCCTACACGGCGGCCGAGGAGGGCGCGCAGTTCTTCGCCAACGTCGTGAAGGAGAACAGCGCCAACCCGCGCTCGCTCATCATCCACGAGGTGATGGGCCGCAACTGCGGGTGGCTCACGGCGTTCACCGCGATCTACTACACCCGCATGCTCAAGCGCCGCATCAAGTTCCTCCCGGAGTTCGGCCTCACGCGCGAGCGCCAGTCGATCCACGCGGTGTACGTGCCCGAGTCGCGCGTCAACTTCACGTCCGAGGCCGAGCGCCTGCGCAAGGTGATGGACAAGTACGACTGCGTGAACATCTTCGTCTCCGAGGGCGCCTGCGTGAAGGAGATCATCAAGGAGATGCAGAAGCGCGGCGAGGACGTCCCGATGGACGCCTTCGGCCACCCGCGCCTCGACAAGGTGAACGTGGGCCAGTGGTTCGCGAAGCGTTTCGGCGAGCTCCTGGGCGCGGAGAAGACCCAGGTGTTCAAGAGCGGCTACTACGCCCGCTCGGCCGCGCCGTGCAAGAAGGACCTCGAACTGATCAGGGCCTGCGCCGAGAAGGCCGTCGAGTGCGCCCTCGCGGGCGTCGGCGGCGTCGTGGGCAAGGACGAGGACAACCACAACGAGCTCCGTGCGTGCGAGTTCGAGCGCATCAAGGGCGGCAAGCCCTTTAACGTGCGCAACTCCCGTTTCCGCAAGCTCCTGTCCGCCATCGGACAGCCGCGTCCGCGCAAGACCCGCGTGGTGAAG
>JAFRNO010000332.1 GCA_017430155.1 Kiritimatiellia bacterium
CTCCAAAAGTTGTTTCGAGACCCTCTCTGCCGCGCGGGGCAGGAGCGTCCATTCCGCCCGCTCCATCACGCGGCGCTGCAGCCCCTCCGGCGTGTCGCCGGGCAGGACCTCGACGGCCTGCTGCAGCAGAATTTCGCCCCCGTCGGGGATTTCGTTGACGAAATGCACCGTCGCGCCCGTGACCTTCACGCCGCGGCGGAGGGCTTCCTCGTGCACGCGCAGGCCGTAATAGCCCTTGCCGCAGAAGGCGGGGATGAGCGAGGGGTGAATGTTCAGAATGCGCCGGTCCCACCGGCGGGTGAAGTCCTCGGAGAGGATGCTGAGGTACCCCGCGAGGACGATGAGCTCCACGCCGTATTCTGCGAGAAGCGCGTTCATCTTCTCCTCGGCGGCGGCCTGAGAGCCCTCGGCCTTTGCGCTCACGACGGCGGAGGGGATGCCCGCCTTTGCCGCGCGCTCGAGGGCGTAGGCCTTCGGGCTGCTTGCCAGGACGAGGACGATTTCTCCGCTCGGGAGCGCGCCTGCGTCGGCGGCGTCGATCAGCGCCTGCAGATTCGTCCCGCCGCCGGAGACGAACACGGCGATTTTCGTTTTCATGCGAATACCACGCCCTCGCCCTCGACGATCTCGCCGAGCACATAGGCGTCCTCTCCTTGAGCCTTGAGAGTTTCCACGGCCTTTGCGGCCTCCTGAGCCGGAACGACGGCGATCATGCCGACGCCCATGTTGAAGGTATTGAACATCTCGCGCTCCGGGATCTCGCCGGTTTTCGCAATCAGGTCGAAGATCGGGAGCACCTTCACGGCGCCGCGGTCGATCTTGGCGGCGCAGCCTTCCGGCAGCGCGCGCGGAATGTTTTCAAAGAAGCCGCCGCCCGTGATGTGCGCGACGCTTTTGACGTTCACCGCGTCCATCAGCGCGAGCATGGGCTTTACGTAAATTTTCGTCGGGGTCAGCAGCGTCTCGCCGAGGCTCTTGCCGCCGAGGGCTTCCACCGGCGCCGAGAGATCGGCGTTTTCCACGTCGAACACCTTGCGCACGAGGGAGAAGCCGTTGGAGTGCACGCCGCTCGAGGGCAGGGCGATCAGCTTGTCCCCGGGGCGGACGGCGGTTTTGTCGAGAATCCTGTCGCGGTCGACCACGCCGACGGAGAAGCCCGCGAGGTCATATTCGTCCACGGGGTAGAAGCCGGGCATTTCCGCCGTCTCGCCGCCGATGAGCGCGGCGCCGGACTGCACGCAGCCCTCCGCCACGCCGGAGACGATCTCGGCGATGCGCTCGGGATAATTCTTGCCGCAGGCGATGTAATCGAGGAAGAAGAGCGGCTTTGCCCCGCAGCAGATGATATCGTTGACGCACATGGCCACGCAGTCGACGCCGACGGTGTCGTGCTTTCCCATCGTGAATGCGATTTTCAGCTTCGTGCCGACGCCGTCCGTGCCGGAGACGAGCACGGGCTTTGCGATGCCCGTGAGATCGAGCCCGAAGAGCCCGCCGAAGCCGCCCACGTCGCCGAGGACGCCCTCGGTCACGGTGCGCGCCACGTGCTGCTTCATGAGCTCCACGGCCTTGTAGCCCGCGGTGATGTCCACGCCGGAGGCGGCGTAATGCTCGGAATAGCTGTTTTTGTTCATGGCTTTTTGCCCTCACTGATTTTGTAGTCAAAGCGATTGCGCTCGCTCTTCTCGGGGACGGCGGTGGGGTATTCGCCGTCGAAGCAGGCGTGGCAGTAGCCCTCGCCGCACGCAACGCCCATCAGCTCGCCCACGTCCTCCACGGGGAGGTAGCCGAGCGTGTCCGCGCCGATGATCTTCGCGATCTCGTCCACGCTGTGGTGGCAGGCGATCAGGCGCTCGCGGGAGTCGATGTCCACGCCGTAGTAGCAGGGGTTCATGAACGGAGGCGCGGAGGAGCGCACGTGCACCTCGGAGGCGCCGGCCTCGCGCAGGAGGTTTACGATGCGCGCCGACGTCGTGCCGCGCACGATCGAGTCGTCGATCATCACGACGCGCTTGCCCTTTACGACCGAGGAGACGGGGTTGAGCTTGATGCGCACGAGGTTTTCTCTCGCGCTCTGGCCAGGCGCGATGAACGTGCGGCCGATGTATTTGTTCTTGATGAAGCCGACCTCATAGGGAATGCCGCTCTCCTGGGCGTAGCCGAGCGCGGCGTCGAGCCCGGAGTCCGGCACGCCGATGACGACGTCGGCCTCCACGCCGTGGCGCTTTGCCAGGCAGCGGCCGGCGCGGATGCGCGCTTCGTGCACGCTCACGCCGTCCACGATCGAGTCGGGGCGGGCGAAGTAGATGTGCTCAAACACGCACAGGCGCTTTTCCTTCGTGCCGCAGTGCTCGCGCAGCGACTGGATGCCCTCGCGGCTGAACACGAGAATCTCGCCCGGGTCAATGTCGCGCACAAAGTGCGCGTGCACGGAATCGAGCGCGCAGGTCTCGCTTGCCACGACGTAGGTGCCGTCCTCGGTCTGGCCGTAGCAGAGGGGGTGGAAGCCGCGCGGGTCGCGCGCGGCGATCAGCTTCGTCGGGCTCATGAGCACGAGGGAGTACGCGCCCTCGATCTTGTACATCGCGCAGCTGACGGCGGCTTCGATGCTCGGCGTCGTGAGGCGCTCCTTCGTGATCGTGTAGGAGATGACCTCGGTGTCCGTCGTGGTGTGGAAGATCGAGCCCTGCAGCTCGAGCGAGCGGCGCAGATCCGCGGCGTTCACGATGTTGCCGTTGTGCGCGAGCGCCATGCGGCCCTTGATGTGGTTCACGACCATGGGCTGGCAGTTCGAGCGGGTCTTCGTGCCGTAGGTGCCGTAGCGCGTGTGGCCGACGGCGATGCTGCCCTCGCCGAGGTTTTCGAGCACCTGCGGGGTGAACACGTCCTGCACCAGACCGACGTCCTTGTGGTAGGTGATCACGCCGTCGTCGTTCACGGCGATGCCGCAGCCCTCCTGGCCGCGGTGCTGCAGCGCGTAGAGCCCGTAGTAGGTCAGCGCGGCGACGTCCTTGTTTTCCGGCGCGAAGATGCCGAACACGCCGCATTCC
>JAFRNO010000333.1 GCA_017430155.1 Kiritimatiellia bacterium
AGCACCACGGGGCTGTTCTCGTAGGTGATGCCGAGCGCGCCCGGACCGGTGATCGGAGAATGAATCGTGAGCGACGCCGGCACTTGGTAGCCCGCCATCAGGTAGCCGCCCTCCTCCGTGAGCGTGATGCCGCGCGTGGCGTCCACGGACGCGAACGAGGCGCCGTTCTGCAGCGCGCCGCCGGCGAGGATGATGGCGTCTGGACGCAGCGTGGCAGGAGCCGGGCCGAGCGAGGCGTCGCGCTGGATGCGCACGTACATGTTCGAGATGATCGTGCGCCCGGCGATGGCCTGCTCGCCCGTCAGCATGAAACGGCTGTCGCTGCCGTCGCCGGAGAAGACGAGGTCGCCGTCGTAGACGAGCGTTCCACGGAACTCGAAGCAGCCGCCCGCCTGCTCGATCCGCGCGGGCGGCACGAGGTTGAACGTGCCGCCGCTGAACCAGACGGTCTGGTCGCGCTTGGTCGTGTTGCTGAAGGAGAACCCGCCGAGCGTCGTATTCACGCCGCTCGCGTCAACGGTGTAGTTCCAGCCGGTGAAGGCGAACCGGGCCACGCCGCCGTCCGCCGGCAGAATGCCGTCCACCCATTTTGTCGAGTCCGACCAATTGCCGCCGGCCGTCGCGCTCGCCCACGTGCCGTCCGTCGCCGCGTGCGCGGCAATCGACATCAGCGCCATCCATGCGATGGCAAGTGTTCCGTGAATACGTCTCATGACAGAACTTTCCTCCTTATTTGTTGGCGTCATTTTACCAAAAAAGCGTTTCAGAATCAAGGTCTGGCGCTGATGTCTCCGCGTGCGCGACTTTAGGCCTGAGGCGTCCACTCGGCGACGAGCGGCTTGCCGCGCGCGCCGAAGCAGTTGATCGGCGTCACGGTGAACCGCACGACGCCCGCGCCCAGCTCGTCGATGGCGAACCGACAGTGGGGCGACACCTTCATGTTCGGGTGGGCGAGCGAGTGGTTGTAGCCCAGCGGAGCCACGAGCTTCGTCTTCTTCACGCCATCCTTCGTCTCGGCCGCGAACTCGACCTTGAAGAGCCGCGCGCCTTTGTCCGCCACCACCGGCGGAACGGTGACCGTGAACGAGTCCTTCTCGACACGCGCGATCGACTCCTTGCCGTTGCGGGATTTGCCGCCGCGCGTCTTGAACTTGCCGCGCTTCACCACCACCTTCGCGTCCGCCGGGAACTCCGGCGCGCGGAACTTCTTCGCGTGCTCCGCGAATGCGAACGGCTTCGACTCCGCCGACGGAAGCGGAATCACCCAGTCGTCACCCACGTCGAGGTCGGACAGGAACTCGCGGCGCTTGACGACGATGCAGTCGCCGTACACGCGCCAGAGCATGCCCTGGCGGCAGTCGCCCGACGGAAACTTCCCCATCATCTTCGCGGCGTCGATCTTCCATCCGTTCCGCACGCCCGAGACCGTGTTCTCATACCCGGCCGGCGGATGTTCGTCGTACTCCATGCCCGTGTAGCGCAGAGAGCTCGTGCCCACGCTCGTGAACGCGCCCTGCCAGATCGAGCGCTCGTCCGTGAGCGAGTAGTGCGAGTGGCCCGAGAACGCGATGGCGTTCGGGTAGGCGGAGAGCGCCTTCGTGACCTTGCCGCTGTCGTGGCCCCACGCCCATGGGCCGTAGCAGGTGTCCTTCGGGTGCGGGTGCTGCACGTAGAAGAAAGGAAGCGCCGGATCGAGCGTCTTGCCCTGCGCGTCGAGGAACGCCTGCAGCTCCGCGCCGAAATCGCAGGAGCCATGCCCGGTCTCCATGCCCTTCCCGTCGTCCCAGTGCTGGCCGAGGAATGCGTAGCCTTTGATCCGCTTGCAGTAGAAGCGGGAGTAGTCCTCGTGGAAGATGCGCTTCCAGCGGGCGGCGAAGTCGGAGCGGAGCACGTGCTTCGCGCGCTCCGCCACGTCGGGATAGAGCTTCGCCGCGTGGTCGCCGTAGAGGTAGCCGTGGTAGTCGTGGTTGCCCATCACGAACACCTTCTCGATCGGGCGGCCGTCGGGATACTTGTCGCCGGGGAACACGGCGTACCACGCCTGGGCGACGGCCTCCATCTGCTCGACCATGCCGTTGTCGGCCATGTCGCCGGCGATCAGCACGGCGTCCACGCCCTGGTCGCGGAACCATTCGAGCGTGTGCCTGAACGTGAGGTTGTTGCCCCACGCCGACATCTTCTCGCCCTCGCCCACCTTCGTGATGTGGATGTCGCTCACCACGCCGAACGTGATGTTCGGCTTGCCCGCCGCAAGCTTCGCGGCCGCGTGCACGAGGCGGTTGCCGCCGAACGCGCCGAACGCCGCGGCGCCGCCGATGAAGAACCTTCTTGAGATGTCCATTTTATTTTTCTCCTATTGGGTGTTGTTTGAATGAGAGGAAAGTCACGGCGAGGCGTCCGCGTTCGGCGCGGCGGTCTCGAGGACCTGCCGCGCGCGGAAGCCGCCCCACACGAACGGACGCCAGGGCCGGACGTTGCGCACGGTCTTGACCACGCGGTCCTCGCCGTCGAGGAAGACGGCGTCGATGGGGTACGACATGAAGAGCGTGTGGATCGCGTTGCACTTGGGGATGAGCAGCCCCTCGCCGGGCGGGGGCGGCGG
>JAFRNO010000334.1 GCA_017430155.1 Kiritimatiellia bacterium
GTCGGCCGTGCCGAGCGAAATGATGTTCACGATCCGGCCCGGCACGGGGGATTTCGCGACATACTCCGGCCAGGCTTCCCTGAACGCGCTGCGGCGGTCGTGGTTGCCCATGGCGAAGGCGAGCTCGATGCCCGCGTCCTCAAGCTTCTTGAGGATCGGCTTCGACTTCGCGTAGTCCTCCGGCAGGCCGTGCAGGTAGGCAAGGTCACCGAGGCTCACCACGCGCGCGGGGCGCGGGTTCATCGCCAGTACCTCGTCCACGAAGCGCGCGAGTCGCTCGCACGGCTTGGGAAAGGCGCCCGGCAGACCGCTCACGTGGATGTCCGTCACGAAAACCGTCAGGTTCTCGTCCTTGCCGCCCGGCGATGGGGGAGACGCGGTCGCAACAAGTTGCGACCCTCCCGGCGTGGACTGGCTGAGGCACCCCGCCGCGCCCGTGGCGGCGGCAAGGCCCAGAAAGGATCGTCTTCCGATGTTCATCGACGGTATCCTCTTACTTACTTCACGAGATGCATCTCGATATTCATGTTGCGGCAGAGCGCCGCGAGCTCGTCGGCGTGGTCGCCGTACATGAGCGCGTAGTGGTGTTCCCAGCCGTTCTCGATGACCTCCTTGCGGATGGCCTCGCAGCCGGCGTCGAACTTGATCTTGAGCGGATTGCCGCGCACGAAGAGGTCGGTGTCGAGGCCCGTGCCCGTGCAGACGAGCATGCGGTATCCGTCGCCGTCGCGCTTCTCGCCGAGGCGGGCGAGCGTCACGCGGCCGCCCTTGAGCGGGAATTCGTCCGTGACGCCCTTCACGCCGCCGCCCTCCACCGTCGCGGAGCAGCGCAGCTCGGGCTGGAAGCCGGGCTTGCAGATTCCGCACGGCGCGGCGCCGCAGTGCCAGGTGACGCCGTAGTCGCCCTCGCAGATGATGAGGTCGCAGAAGAACGGCTTGTCGCCCGAGAGCTCCTGGCCGATGCGCATCATCACCGCGCCGTACACGTCGCCCTCGCACGCGCAGAGGTGGCCGTGGTTCGTGAGGTGGCCCATCGTGGAGCAGACCGCGATGCCGTAGAACTCGTTGAGGATCACCTCGGGCCAGCAGCGCATGGCGAGCGTATCGACCATGAACTTCTTCTTGGTCTTGACGATCGCGCCGTAGAGGCGGACCGCCTTCTCAAACTGGTCGCCCCGCGGACCGTCGCTCGCGTGGCACGGCGCGTCCTCCAGCACCTCCTTCTTCGCCTGTTCGAACTCCTCGGGCGTGAGGTTCTGCGCGACGGTGAACACCTCGTGCTCCGTGATGATCTTCACTTCGGGGCCGAGCAGGCGGCGGAGCAGCATCTCCGAGCAGCAGCTCGTGTAGAAGCCGGGCACGCGTCCGCCGATAAGGCCGATGCGCATCTCGTGGAGTGTCTTCATCGTGCGCGCCACGTTGATGGCCGACGTCAGCTGCGCGGCCGCGTCCGGCGTGCCGGGCTCGGCATGGACGTGGAAGTACGGGATGTGCAGGCGGTACATGTGGTGCGCGTTCATGTTCGCCGCGCAGAACGAGTTGTTCTGGAGGCGGCCGCCGTTCGGGTCGGGCTCCTTCATCGACCACAGGACGACGGGGATGTTCCCGAGGCGCTGCGCGAACATCGGCGGCACCACGCCGAGCGAGAACGTCATGAAGTGCGTGACGAGCATGTCGGGACGGTCCTTCTCCCACTGACCCAGCAGCTCCACCGCCTCGTCCTCGAGGGTGAGCATGTGGTCGGGCGCCATCACCTCCACGCCCGGAAGCGTCTTGAGGAACGCGATCGCGTTTTCGCGCGCGGCCTCGAGGGTGTCGTTGGTCCAGTTGACCTTGCTGAGCGGCAGGTAGCCGATCTTGAACGTGTTAGCCATTGTTTTTTCCTTCTTCTGTTGGTTTCGAAAATTCTCCGATGCGGAGATTATACCATTTTCCGGCGCTCGTTGCCGATTTGTTTTATCCAATCCGTCAGCCGAGGCAGGCGCCGTTCGCGAGGAGCGCGCGCTGGAGGAGGGCGACATCGACGGCGCGAGGCGGGACACCCGTTGCGAGCGCGAGGCGCGCGGCCGTCCCCGCCGCTTCGCCGAGCGCCATGCACGTGGACATCACGCGCGTCGCCGCCATCGCCTCGTGGTCCATCGACGCGCACCGCCCCGCCACGAGAAGTCCTTCCACCTTCTCCGGAACGAGCACGCGGTACGGAATCTGGTAGGCGTCCTCGCAGAATATCATCGTGCAGTCCCCGCCCTTCGCGTGGTGGATGTCCACCGGATAGCCCGCAAGGCAGATCACGTCGTCGAACTTCCGCTGCGAGAGGATGTCCTTCGCCGTCAGCACGTAGCGACCGACGATCACGCGGCTCTCGCGAATGCCGGTGAAAGGCGCGATCTTGTCCACCCATGCCGATGCGAACCCCGGCACGAAGCGCTTCAGGTACTCAACGACCACCGGCACCTGCCGGCGCGCCGCGATCTCGCAGCGCGTGTAGCTTTCCGGACGGGTGGAGTCGGTTCCGTTCACGCGCGTCATGTTGACCCAGATCTCGTCGGGCGCGAGGCCCGAGATGAGGATGGTGCGCGAGACGGGCACTTCGAGTCCGGCGGCGCGCGCCTTCTCGATCTGCCCGCGCAGGCCCACGGTGATGAAGTTCCCCTCCGCGA
>JAFRNO010000335.1 GCA_017430155.1 Kiritimatiellia bacterium
CCGACGAGCGCCTGCTCGGGGGGAAGTTTGCCCTTCTGCTCCTTGAGGGCGTTGAGCTTGATCTCAAGCTCCGCGTCGATCTCGGCCTGCGGCACGTCCTCGGGGACGATGTACTTGGGCGCGTTCGCGGCGATCTGGAGGCAGAGCATGTGCGCGGCCTCGGCGAGGGCGGGATCGTCCGCCTTCTCGCAACCGAGCTCCACCAAGACGCCGATCTTGCCGCCCATGTGGATGTAGCCGGAGAGCACGCCGGCGCCCTCGAGGACGTAGCGTTCCTGGCGGCGGATCTTGACGTTCTCGCCCGTCTTGGTGAGGAGCATATTGTAGTCGTCGTTCAGCGTCTGCTCGATGTCCTTGCCCTCGAGCGCGACCTTCGCCGCGTCGTCCACGAACTTCTTGAAGGCGTCCGTCTTGGCGACGAAGTCCGTCTCGCAGTTCACCTCGGCGAGGGCGAGCGCCTTGCCGTCCGCGGCGGAGGCGAGGGCGATGATGCCCTCCTTCGACTCCTTGTCCACGCGCTTGGCGGCGACGGCGAGACCCTTCTCGCGGAGATACTTGATCGCCTCCTGCATGTCGCCGTTCGTGGCGATGAGCGCCTCCTTGCAGGCGCCCATGCCGGCGGCGGTGGCTTCGCGGAGTTCCTTGATCTGTGCAATCGTGACTGTCATTTAAAACCTCTCAAACTTTCAATTTCCAATCTTCGAATTACTCGGCCTTGGGCGCCTCGGCGGCGGCCACGGCGGCCTCGGCGGCGGCGACCTGCTCCTGGCGCTTGGCGGCGAGGGCCTCCTTCGCCTTGGCCTCGGCGGCCTCCTTGGCGGCGCGCACGGCCTTGCGGGCCTCGGTGGAGAGACCGCCCTTCGAACCCTTGGAACGGACGCTCTTCAGGGCGGCTTCGCCCTTCTCCTCGGCCTCGGCCTTGCGGGACGCGGCGCTCGCCGCCTTGCGGGCGGCGCGCTCGGCCTTCTGCTGCTCCTCGCGCTCCTTCGCCTCGGCGTCGCGCTTGGCCTTGCGCTCGGCGGCCACGCGGGAATACTCGTCGTTGGCGGCCTTGATCACCTTCGTGATGCCCTCGACGATGAGCTCGATGCCGCGCACGGAGTCGTCGTTGCCCGGGATGACGTAGTCGATCGGATCCGGGTTCGCGTTCGTATCCGTGATCGCGACGAGCGGGATGCCGAGGCGCGCGGCCTCGTTGACGGCGTTCTGCTCGCGGCAGACGTCGATGACGAACACGGCGCCGGGACGGTCCGCCATATCCTTGATGCCCGTGAGGTTCTTCTCGAGCTTCGCAAGCTCGCGGCGGAGCATCGAGGCCTCCTGCTTGTGCACGGAGAGCTGGCCGCCATTCGCCTTGGCGACGGCCTGCAGCTGGCACATGCGCTTCACGCTGCCGCGAATCGTCTGGCTGTTCGTGAGCGTGCCGCCGAGCCAGCGCTCAGTCATGTAGTACTGGCCGCATTCCTCAGCCGCCTGCTTCACGATCTCCTGCGCCTGCTTCTTCGTGGCGACGAACAGGATCTTCTTGCCGTCGAGGATCGTCTTGCGGACGAACTCCGCCGCCTCATCGAGCAGCGTAACCGTCTGCGTGAGGTCGATGATGTGGATGCCGTTGCGCTTGTCGAAGATGTAGGGTTTCATCTTCGGGTTCCAGCGCTTCGTCTGGTGGCCGAAATGCAGGCCGGCGTCGAAGAGATCCTTGAGGGTGAGGCCGGTGGCGGCCGAGGTGGGCATGTCCATTTTTTCTTCTGAACCTTTCTTTTATCCAAGATGGGACGACGGGCACCCGCCCGTTTTCCCGGTTAATCCGCTTTGGCGCACGGCCTGGATGGAGCCGCAACGTCGTTCGCTTCCGCACGGCAACGGCCACCCGGCCCTCCCGCGCTCGGAAAACAGGTGAGTAGTTTATCAAACCGATTCCCCGCGCGCAAGGGGTATTTTCGGAAATTTACACCACGAAGGCGCCGTCGGAATGAATGGGCGCGCCCTTCTTGCCGAAGCACTCGATCGGACGCACGTCGAAGCGGAGGTGGACGCCCTTCGGCAGGTCGGCGAGCGCGAACGCGCAGGCGCCCGGCCGGCCGGCCTTCGACGCGGGCACGTGGAAGTCCGGCGCGATCGCGCGCCGCGTGCACGCCACCATCTCTACGTCGTCCTCCACCACCACGGCCTGCACCTCGTACTCGAACACGCGGCACTTGTTGCGCGTCTCGGCGGCCGGGAACGTCACCCCCACGTGCGTCGGGTCCTTGGGCGCGGGCTTGCCCTTCTCCGCCTTCGGTGGCAGGAGCGCCACCTTCACGGACGCCCCCTGCGGAAACTCCGGCGCCGTCCGCACGGGAATCCGCTTCGCGTAGACGAACGGCCGCTCGGCCGCCTTGCCGACCGGCAGGATCCAGTCGTCGCCCAGCGTCTGGTCGTACACGAACTCGCGCCGCTGGATGCGGATGTGGTCGTCGCAGACCGTGAACAGCATTCCCTGCTTGCCCTCCTGCGTGTTCAGTCGGTCCATCTGGCGCGTGCGCTTCGGCACGCGCCCGTAGCTGTTGGGGCCGGCGTTCTCGCGGTAGTTGTAGTCGAGCGACGTGTAGGAGAGCGAGCTCGTGCCGATGGACGTGAACGCGCCCTGCCACACGGTGCGCTCGTCGGTGAGCGTGTAGTGCGAGTGGCCGGAGAGCGCGATCGCGTTCGGGAACGGCGTGAGCGCCTTCGTGGACGCGCCGTCGTCGTGTCCCCACGCCCACGGCCCGTAGCACGTGTCCTTCGGATGCGAGTGCTGGAAGTAGAAGAACGGCAGCGCCGGATCAATTTCCTTGCCGTGCGCCTTCAGCCAGTCACCGAGGCCGCCGATGCCCGGCCAGTGCGCGCCGATGAACGTGTAGCACCCGTTGGACTTCTCGATCTTCTTGGCGAACACGGGCGAGTAGGCCTCCTTGAACGCATCCTCCCAACGTTTCTTCGGGTCGAACTTGATCATCTTGGCGGCGCGTTCCTCCGGCGCCTTGAAGTCCTTCTCCTTCCAGTTGGCCACGTCGTGGTTGCCGTACTGCAGGAGCTGCGTCACGGGGCGCCCGTCCGGCGTCTTGTTCTCGGGGAAGACCTTGAACCAGGCGTCCGCCACAAGCTGGAGCTGGAACACGAGCCCGTGGTCGGCCATGTCGCCCGCCACGAGCACGGCGTCCACGCCCTGCGCGCGGTACCACTTGAGCGCCTTGATGAAGACCATCTGCGTGATCACGTCGCGCACGTGGATGTCGCTCAGCACGCCCACCTTCAGGCGCGGCGTGCCGCACACCGTGCCGGCCGGCGCCGCGAACATGCGCCGCGCGCCCGCCGCCGCAACCGCCATCGAACCGATGAGAAACCGCTTACGAGAAATATCCATATTTGCTCCTTCTTGTGGTTGTGGGAAATGATACCAAGTCCGCGCCGCTTTGACCAGTCCTTTTGGCGCGCACGAAATCATCCCGTTCGGGATCAAACTGGCAGGCCTTTAACGGAAGATGGCGATGGTTCCGTCGGAAATGCCGCCGACGCGGAGGATGCCTCTTCCGGAGAACCAGTACGTGCCGTCCCCGCGCCGCGGCTTGTGGCGCGCGCCGGACTCCGGACCGCCGAACGAGCCGCCGCGCTGGATTTCGCCGTCCAGCGTGAGCGTGCCGCACTCCTGGCGCACGCCCTGCGCGAGCTCCATCTGCCCATTGCCCGAAAGCGCGATCGGC
>JAFRNO010000336.1 GCA_017430155.1 Kiritimatiellia bacterium
GAACGCGGCGATGCGCGCGGCGGCCTCCTGAATCTTCTCGTACGACGTCGCGTAACTCAGACGCACGAAGCCCTCGCCGCAGGAACTGAACGCCGTTCCCGGCACGCAGGCGACGGACTTCTCCTCCAAGAGGCGCACGGCGAACTCCTGCGAAGTGAGTCCCGTGGAGGTGATGTCTGCAAAGAGGTAGAACGCGCCGGCGGGAAGAAGGGTCTTCAGCCCCGCGGCGTTGAGCGCGGCGACGAGAAAGTCGCGGCGGCGGCGGTACTCGGCGCGCATCCGCGCCACGTCCTCGTCGCCGTGTTCCATCGCCTCCACGCCGGCGGCCTGCGAGAGCGTGGGCGCGCTCATGATGCCGTACTGGTGGATCTTCATCATCGCGTCCACCACGTCGTGCGGACCGCAGGCATAGCCGAGTCGGTAGCCCGTCATCGCCCAGGACTTCGAAAATCCGTTCAGGAGGATGAGGTGGTCCTTCAATTCTGGCAGCGACGCGAAACTGAGCGGCTTGGTGGACACGCCCTTCGGGGGATAGATCAATTCGGAGTAGACCTCGTCCGCGAGGAGCAGCAGGTCGTGTTTCAGCACGAACTTCGCGATGGCCTTCATGTCCGCGCGGGAGAGCGTGGCCCCCGTGGGGTTGCAGGGGAAGTTGAGGAGAAGCGCCTTCGTGCGCGGCGTGACCTTCCGCTCGAGCGCGTCCACGGTCAGGCGGAAGGCGTCCTCCACGCGCGTCTCGACGGCGACGGGCGTGCCGTGCGCGAGGCGGATCGTGGCGGCGTAGCTCACGAAGCAGGGCTCGTGGTAGAGGATCTCGTCGCCGGGCGAGGTGACGGCGCGGATGGCGAGGTCGATCGCCTCCGAGACGCCGACCGTCACGAGGATCTGGCGGCGCCAGTCGTAGGGCGCGTTGAAGCGGCGCTTCAGGTAGGCGGCGATGGACTGCCGCAGTTCGGGCGTGCCGAGGTTGGAGGTGTAGTGCGTCTGGCCGTTCTCGAGCGCCGTCACCGCCGCGCGGGAGACGTGCCAGGGCGTGTCGAAGTCCGGTTCGCCGACGCCGAGCGAGATGACGTCCTTCCGCTGGGCGACGATGTCGAAGAACGCGCGGATGCCGCTTTTGGGCAGCTCCGCCACGTGGGGGGCAATGAACGTTCTGCGCATGACCGGAGCGGTCCCCTGCTCAGACGACGGGAAGCCGGCGGTCCGGCGCGAAGTCCGCCAGCAGGCCCTTGGCCTTGTACGTCTTGAGCATGAAGTGCGTGGCCGTGGACAGCACGCCCTCGATCGTCGAGAGCTGTCCGCTCACGAACAGCGCCACCTCCTGCAGCGACGCGCCGTTCACGAAGACGAGGAGGTCGTACGCGCCGCTCATGAGGAAGCACGCCTCCACCTGCGGGAACTTCGCGATCTTCTGCGCGATCTTCGCGAAGCCCGTGTCCTTCGCCGGGGTGATCTTGAGCTCGATCACCGCCGTCACGTTTTCCTGTTTCTTCTTCATGCCTTCCTCCCTGCGGCGTCACGCGCCAAAGAATTCGTTGTAGAGGGCGCGCACGGCGCGGTCGTGGTCGGCGGACCTGATGCCGATCATGAACGACACCTCGCTCGCGCCCTGGTTGACCATGGAGATGTTGATGCCGGCGCGGGCGAGCGCCGTCGTGGCGCGCGCGAGCATGCCGGCGGAGTAGCACATGCCCTCGCCGACGACCATCAGGACGGCGTAGTCGTGCGACACGATCACGCTGTCCGGCGAGAGCTCGCGCTTGATGCGCGCGAGGGTCCGCTTCTCCAGGGCGGGGTCGAACTTCTCGCAGCGGATGATCACGGAGATGGAGTCGATGCCGCTCGGGATGTGCTCGTAGCTCACGCCCTCCTCCTCGAGGATGGCGAGCAGACGGCGCGTGAAGCCGATCTGGCGGTTCATCAAATACTTGTCGATGA
Source organism: Kiritimatiellia bacterium (assembly GCA_017430155.1). Taxonomy (GTDB): domain Bacteria; phylum Verrucomicrobiota; class Kiritimatiellia; order RFP12; family UBA1067; genus RUG572. The sequence continues at coordinate 1,939 of JAFRNO010000336.1, forward strand.
TGATGTTGGTGAAGCCGTTCGCGGCGGCGATGCCGGTGACGGTGCCCGGCATCACGCGGCGCGTCTGCACGATCATCGTGCCGGGCTCGGACGGGTGGTTCGTGTTGCGCACGTTGATGGGGATGCGCGCCTGCACGGCGGGGAAGATCGCCTCGTCGTTGAACACGCCGAACCCGGCGTAGGAGAGTTCGCGCATCTCGCGGTAGGTCATCGTGTCGATGCCGGTCTTCACCTCGGGCACGATGCGGGGGTCGACGGGGTAGACGCTGTCCACGTCCGTGAAGTTCTCGTACACGTCGGCGCGCACGGCCGCCGCGAGGATGGATCCCGTGATGTCGCTGCCGCCGCGCGGGAACGTGGCCACCGTGCCGTCCGCGCGGTAGCCGAAGAAGCCGGGATACACGACGATGCCGTCGAAGTCCGCAAACGCGCGCGCGAGCCGCTTGTACGATTCGGGGTTGAGCGTGGCGTTGCCGGCCTCGCCCTCGAGGATCATGCCCGTGTCCTTCGGGGAGGCGTAGCGCGCCTTCTTGCCGCGCTTCTGGAACGCGACGGTCGCGAGCTTGGCGTTGTTGTCCTCGCCCGCCGCCTTCAGGAGGTCCATGAAGCCGCCCGCGTCGCCGCCGTCCTTTGGAATTTGCGCGAGGCGCGACTGGAGGTCGTCCCTGATGGTCTGCACGATCTCGTCGCCGAGGTCGAGCCCCTTGGCGATCTCCGCGTAGCGCGCGACGACGGCGTCCAGCGCGGGCGCCGTGTTCTTGCCGTCGAGAGCGCACTGCGCAAGCGCGATCAGAAGGTCGGTGACCTTCGTATCGCCCTTGTTGCGCTTGCCGGGCGCCGACACCACCACGATGCGGCGCTGCGGGTCGGACAGCACGATGTCAATCACTTTGGTCAGCTGGCCTGCGTCCGCAAGCGAGCTGCCGCCGAATTTGCACACTTTCATCTTCTTATGCCTCTTGAAGGAATATGCGTATTATACCACAATTCCCGGAGCAATCCCACGCATTACATGCGGAATTGCTGCATCAGCGCGCCGAATTTGCGGCGGCGGTTGTCCAAATCCCCCTGCGTGTCGGCAACGCCCCAGCTCGGGGTGGCGTCGTAGACGGACTGGGGCGGGATGCCGCGCGCCTCGTCGTCCTCCAGCCCCGGCAGCCCGCGGCGCTTCAGCTCCTCGTCGACGAGGCGGCGCTGCTCGCCCGAGAGCTTCAGGCTCAGCACCTGCTCGCGCGTGAGCCCCTGCGCCTCGAGGAAGCGGTCCGTTTCCGCGATGCGCAGTTGCGCCTCCGCAATGAGATTCTCGCTCTTGGCGATCGTCTGCCGGATCGACGCGAGATATTCCTCGACTTCCTTCTGGTCTTTCATGTACGACACCCCTCCTTTCAACCGAAGAAAGGCGCGGCCGGAGCCGCGCCTTTCCCCTGTACTCTCAACACGCGGCAGATCACTCGGCGCGCTTCGTCACGCGCGAGCCGATGAGCGCGTAGAAGAGGATGTAGGCCAGGAGGGCAATCGTGAACCAGTAGCTGTTCAGGTAGCCGACCTTGTCCGCGATCAATCCCTGCACCGGCAGCATCAGTCCGCCCA
>JAFRNO010000337.1 GCA_017430155.1 Kiritimatiellia bacterium
ACAGCCGTCCCGGCCGTAGTTCTGATGGAACGAGCACCTTAACGAAACGCCCGCGCCGGTCCGTTCCGCCTGCCGCTCGCCCGTGAAGTCGATCTTGTCGCGCGGCGTCGCCTTCACGCCGATGAGGGACGCGAACCCGCGTTCCGTCAGCGCCTCCGCCGCCGCGCCGTCGAGGAACGCGCCGCCGGAAAGCAGGTTCGTGACCGCCGCGCCGTCCAGGGCGCGGAAGGCGTGGTGCCCGGCGAAGAGCTTCACCGGCGCATCCGCCGTGGTGACGGGGATGCCCAGGCGGTTCAGCGAACGGTGCCACGCCGCGACGTCGAGCGGCTTCTTCGCGCTGCCGCCCATCCCGCCCACGCGCATGTCGGAGTCGAAGTAAGCCTGCACGCCCACGAGGCGTCCCTTCGCGGCCTCGGCCTTGACGGCGGCGAAGCGGTCCCTGCAGCGTCTGTGCATGTCGACGTAGTCCGGCGAGGTGGCGAGCGCGTCGGCGCGCCCGCTCAGCGCCTGGAAGAGCGGCGCGGAATACCCGAACGCGAGCGTGGTGGTGATCAGTGCCTCCATGCGCGCGGCGGACGCGTAGAAGCGCGAGTGCGGACACGGATCGGCCTCGTACAGGCATTCGATCCCGCGCGGCAGGTTCTCCCTGGACCACTGCGCGGAAATGAGAAGCCCCGACGTCTCTACCGGAAAATCGTAGCCGTAAACAGAACCCCACCAGCGGATGACCGGACGGTGCCTCCCCGCCAACGCGCAGGCGATCTCCGCCGTCTCGCGCTCCGGGAATTTGCCGGGTGCGCAGAGTCCCACGCGCGTCTCGGGCGACGCGGCAGCGATCGCCTCGGACGCCGCTTTCGCGAGCTGCAGCAAGTCGCCCGTCTGCAGCCGATGCCACGCCATGCGTGTCTTCTGCCCTTCGACACCCTCAGCGCGCAAGGCCTTCACCAGTTCCGCGCGTCCGCGCGGGACACCCGAGATTTCCGCGAACCGCCGCAGGTGGTCTTCGCAGAAGCAGCCCAGCGTGAAGTAGCGGAAATCGTCGTCCATCAAGTACAGGAACGGCCTGCCCGCCCCGGCCACGGCCGCGCATTTCGCGGCAAAGTCCTTGCGGAACCCCTCGCCACCCGGACACGCCGTGAACGCGCGCACCTTGCCATCCGACAGCGTGAACTTCCGCCACGGGTGGTTGATGCCGCAGTTCGTCGTGGGCATCATCTTGTAGCCGACGAGGATTCCGTCCGGCGCGACCTTCCGCTGGAGCTCGCCAATCCGGCGGCCCAGCGCGGCGTAGCCCGCGACGTCCATCATGCCGTTGACGCGCACCGTGTGGCCCGGACCGCTCATCACGAAGCGTGAGATGCCGCCGCGCCGCTTCACTTCGCGCAACGCGTCCGCGATCGCGTCCGCATCGCCGTTGAACGCGTTCAGGCTGTAGGGCATCACCGTTCCGCCCACTTCCTCCGCGGGCGCCGCCGCGACGGTCCCCGCAAGGAGAGCCGCCGCCGCAATCTGAGCAATTCGTTTCATGGAGAACCTACCGAGCCGGAGCATCTTTGGATTTAACAAAACCCCGGCGGACGGACAATCAGTCACCGTTCGACCTGTGGCGCCTTCGGGTCTATCCGCCGGGAAATGGATGAAAGGGATCTTAGGGATAGTCGGCCGGGAGGGTGAGCACCTCGCAACCATCGTCGGTGATGGCCACGGTGTGCTCCCAGTGGGCCGCCATGCAGTGGTCGGCCGTGATCACGGTCCAGCCGTTGTCGCGGTCGACGTACGTCTTCGCGCCCGCCTTCGTCATCGTGATCATCGGCTCGATGGCGATCGTCATGCCGGGCTTCAGCACGAGCTTCGTGCCGGGCTTGCCGTAGTTGGGCACCTCGGGGTCCTCGTGTACCGTGCGGCCCACGCCGTGCCCGATCCAGTCGCGCACCACGCCGAAGCCCGCGTCCTCCGCCACCTTCTGGATGGCGTAGCCGACGTCGCCGAGGTGCACGCCCGGCCCGGCGGCGGCGATGCCGGCCGCGAGGCACTTCTTCGTGGTCTCCACGAGGCGGATCACCTCGGGGTCGCTCACGCCCACCATCACGGTGCGGCTCGTGTCGCCGTTGTAGCCCTGCGTGAGCACGCCCACGTCGCACTTCACGAGGTCGCCCGGCATGATCATCCGGTCGCCGGGGATGCCGTGGATCACCTCGTCGTTCACGCTCACGCACAGGGCGCCGGGGAACCCCTCGTAGCCGAAGAAGCTCGCCCTCACCTTGTTGCGGAGACAGTAGTCGCGCACGATCGCGTCGATCTCCGACGTCCGCATGCCCGGCTCGACCGCCTTCGCGCAGAGGTCGCGGACCTCGGCGCTCATGCGGCACGCGACGCGCATGCGGTCGATCTGGGCCTTCGACTTGATGTCTACTTTCATGGCCTTACATCGCGGCGAGGAACGCGGCGGCGACGTTCTCCACGCCCGTGGTGCCGTCCACGGTGCGGAGCAGGCCCTTCTCCTTGTAGTAGGCGATGAGGGGTTCGGTCTGCTGGTGGTACACCACGAGGCGGTCCTTGACGGTCTCGGGGTTGTCGTCCTTGCGTACGACGAGCTTCTCGCCGCACGCGTCGCACACGCCCTCGACCTTCGGGGGCAGGTTGCGCACGTGGTAGCCGGCCTTGCACTTCGGGCACGTGCGGCGGCCCGCGATGCGGTCCTGGATGATCTCGTCCGGCACGTCGATCAGCACGGCGCTTTTCACGGGCGCGCCCATCTCGGCGAGGATTTCGGCCTGCGCGAGGTTGCGCGGGAAGCCGTCGAGCAGCATCGTCACGTCGCCCGTCGTCTCGGCCACCACGTCCTTAATCATCGTGGCGATCAAGGCGTCGGGGACGAGCTTGCCGGCCTCCATGAAGGACTTGGCCTGACGGCCCGCCTCCGTGCCCTTCGCGACGGCGCCGCGCAGCAGGTCGCCGCTCGACACGTGCTTGAGGTTCGCATGCGCGGCGGCGAGCGCGCCCGCCACCGTACCTTTCCCCGATCCCGGGGCTCCCAACAGAATGACAATGTTCATAGCGGCGAATAGTATATCACATTTAAGGCTTCATGCGGAGAACCCGTTTTCAATCCGGGCACTCGGGCGCATCTGCGTTTTTCACCGTCCCCTTCAATA
>JAFRNO010000338.1 GCA_017430155.1 Kiritimatiellia bacterium
CGGACTGGATTTGGCACGCGAATGGGCAGAGGCAGGGCGCGAAGGTCGCGTTTCGCGCGGAGCTTGACCTCCCGCAGGGCGAGATCGACAAGGCGGGAATCGTCTTCTCGTGCGACGACAGCGCGGTGTTCTCCGTCAACGGACGTGAAGTGGCCCGTCAGACGGACGGGAAACTGTGGTATACGCCCACGGCAGTGCTGGACCTGAAGCAGTCCAACCTGTCGCCCGGGCGCAACGTAATTGATGTCGCCGCCGAGAACAACGCCAGCTGCGCGGCGTTCATCGCGGTGGCGGAGGTCACGTATAAGGACGGACGCATCGTGCGCCTGCCCACGGGCGTTCGCGGATGGAAGGCGTCATTGGAGGGTGGTCCGTTCGCGGAACCGTCCGTGATCGGGACATACGGCTGCAGACCATACGGCAAGTTCACAAGCAAGTGAACGCATTGCGGCGGGATGGGGATTTTGATAAACTAACGACGTGTCTGAGATTCAGTCCGTAAAGTTTTCAACGACTGGGAGGAAAGATCAATGAAAAAGAGCCGTAGCAACCATTTCGGATTTAAAAGGGCGATTGGGGTCGCCTGCCTCGTGGTGCTGGCCACGGCTTCGGCGGAGATGCTGGACCCGTCCGGCTTCACGATGAAGCGGACGGTGACGTTCAGCGGCTATGCGGGCGCGAGCGAGCTGGAGAACTTCCCCGCGCTCGTGCGCCTGCCGGCGGACGTTTCGTCCCTCTGCAGGGCGAACGGTGTGGAGGACATCCGTTTCGCGGATGCGGACGGCAACCTCTTGAACCACGAGGTCGACACGTGGAACGCGAACGGGGAGTCGTGCGTGTGGGTGTGCGTGCCGCGCCTTTCGGGAACGACCACGTCCATCACGCTGTACTACAGCGGCGAACCAACACAAACCGTCAATCCGCGCCTCGTCTGGGGGCCGTCCGACTACAAGGGCGTGTGGCACTTCTCCGGATCGTATGCGGATTCGTCCACGAACGCGCTGGTGATGCAGGACCGCCATCAGTTGAATGCCGGTCGCCCGTCGCCTTCGTACACGGTGGCGGGGCCTGTCGGTACCGCGTTCTCTTCACCGGGGCAATCCTACGTACAGACGTCGAACGACGTGTGCTGGGCAGATCATGGGAACAAATTGTCGCTGTCGGGATGGGTGAAGGCTGCGCCATGGGAAGGAAACAATTATGCCCGGATCATGTCCTCCAAGAACGACCATACCGTCGGATACGGATTTGAGCTGACCGTCCAGGGCACTCCCGTGAAATACAACATGATCGGCCACGAAAACAACCAGCACACAGCAACGACTTCGTACAACTGCACGAATGACTTCGTGTACCTGACGGCCGTTTTTGACGGATCGGCGGCGAGGATGTACGCCAACGGCACGCGGGTGGGGAACTGGGACTCCGGTTCCGTCCTGAACAGTTCGACCAATCTCTTGCGCATCGGCGCATCCCCCAAAGCGAACAACTTCTGGAACGGACAGCTGGACGAGATACGCCTGAGGTGGGGCGTGTCGAGCGCGGACTGGGTGGCGGCGGACTACGCGACGCAGCACAGCGCCGACTTCGCCGTACTGGGCGCCGCCGAGCGGATCGACGGCGTGCGGATGGACGACAAGCCGTTCCGGCGCGTCTGCACCGTGACGTTCCCGGGATATGCGGGCACTTCGACGCTTCGTCAATTCCCCGCGCTCGTGCGCATCCCCGCCGGCTCGCCCGTCTATCCGGACTGCGCGTCAGACGGGAGCGACATCCGGTTCGCGGATGCGGAAGGATACGTGGTCGACCACGAGATCGACACGTGGAACGCGAACGGAGAGTCGCTCATCTGGGTGCGCGTGCCGCAGCTGGCGGGAACGGACACCGCGCTGCGGATGTACTTCCGGTGCCGGGGCGAGAACGTGGCGGTCAATCCCCGCAACGTGTGGCGGTACGCCGGATACAAGGGCGTGTGGCACTTCTCCGGGTCGAACGCCGATTCGTCGCCCAACGCGCTCGTCTGTTCGAACAGCAGCACGCCTCCCTCGTTCACGGCGGCGGGACAGGTCGGCACCGCGTTTGCCGGCAACGGGTCCAGGTTTGTGGAGACGCCGAACGATCCGCGCTGGGCTGCGTACGGAAGCGAATTGACATTGTCGTGCTGGGTGAAGGCGTCGGTTGTCGGCTTCAACCGGATTATCACGTCCAAGAACGGATACATGGATGAGGACGGCTTTGAACTCACGACGCAGAACGCGGAGGATCGTTACAACGTCATCGGAACCGGAAATCACCAGAACACGTTCTATGCCGACAATTGCTACGTTGCGCCCGTCTACCTGACGGCGGTGATGAGCAACGGCGGCGTGGAGCAGTATTCGAACGGCGTCTGCACAAATGCGGTGCCGAACAAATGCCCGCTCGCGCCGTCGACGCGCGTGTTGGGGTTGGGGAAATTTCCCGGGTCCGGCAACTCCGGCTGGCAAGGAACGATTGACGAGATACGTCTCCGGTGGGCTGCGTCGAGCGCGGACTGGGTGGCGGCGGACTACGCGACGCAGTACGACGCCGGCTTCGCCGTCCTTGGCGAGATCGAGCAGATCAACACCCTGGGAACGACGATCTTGTTCCGGTAGCGGTAACAAGTTTATTGAAAGAAAGGATGTCGTGCAATGACTAACATTCTCGGAATCGCGGCGACGGCTCTTGCGCTCGTGCCCGCGCCGCGCGAGCTGGCGTGGCGCGAGGGGACGTGCGCCGTC
>JAFRNO010000008.1 GCA_017430155.1 Kiritimatiellia bacterium
CCCATCGCCTTCCCCAAGCACGTGGGGCAAATCCCCTGCCACTACACGAGGCGCCCCGGCGGCGGCAAGCGATACGTGGAAATGGACTGGCTGCCGCTGTACTCCTTCGGCTACGGCCTGAGCTACACGACGTTCGAATACGGAAACCTTTCCCTTTCGGGCGAAACAATCGCCGCGGGCGAAGAGCTTCGGGCTTCCTTCGACGTGACGAACACGGTGGAGGAGTCTTCGTCGATAACCGTTTCGCACATCACGTACAAGGCCTACCTCAACGGCATCTGCGTGTCAGCGCCGGCAACCGACTACGCGATCACGAACATCGCGCGATCCGGGACGGCCGTCCTCGGCAACAACGCGGTCAACGCCAGCCGGCCGATCCTAGGTGCGTTGGACGAGTTTCGCGTGTGGGATACGGCGCTTGACGCTGAACAGGTGTGGGCCGAATATGTGCGGAAGCGGGACGACTACGACCAGACAGCGCTCCTCGGCCACTGGACGTTCGACGACTATACGACCAATGCAAGCGGCAGCCTCGTCCTGACCGACGTGGCGCACCAGGCGGGCAACATCACGTGCGGTACGGGCATTACGGTGGTGGACGGCGGCATGGAAGGCGCGTGCGTGCGCTGCTGCGGCGACACGACGTGCTGGGGCACGTTCACGCTTCCGGTGCCGCTGCAGAGTGACTTCACGTGGACGTGCTGGCTCAACCAGTCGCCGGACTCGTACAAGGACACGCTCGCGAAGATCGGCGGGGACGGCCGGAACAGGGGTCCGCGCCTGCTTGCCACCACCGGCTACTACATCAACCTGAAGGGCGGCGAGTCCGGCGAGTGGGATTGGCGGCTCATTTACGTGATGACGCCCGGCGAAAACTCCGAACTGTCGATCAACAACTGCCGCGCGCAGATGGGCGCCTGGAGCCATTTGGCGGTGACGGAGCACTTCACGGTCGGGGCGAACGGCCAGCGCCGCGTGGTGACCCGCGCCTACATGAACGGCGAATTCGCGGGCGAGATCGCCGAGCGCGACACGGGAACGCAGGCCGCGAACGCCAACTGGATTTTCGCGAACACCGCCAAAAACGGGACGCGCCCGATCGAGGGGATGGTGGACGACCTGCGGCTCTACGCGGGCGTGCTCTCCTCCAACACGATCCGTCGGCTCTACCGCGGCGCGGCGGCGGTGGACGCGGGGGCGGACTTCACGGTCGCGGGCGAGACGGCGGAGCTGCACGGCGAGATCGGAGTCTCCGCGCCCGAGGGAATCCGCGCGGGATACGCGGGCACGCCGCAGTGGTCGCTCGTCTCCGCGCCCGCGGGCGGCGAAGGCGCGACGATTCTCCAGCCGGGACGCACGGTGACGCAGGTGACGCTGCCCGTGGAGGGGGCGTACGTGTTCCGGCTCTCGAACACGCTGGAGGACGTGGGCCTTTCGCGGAGCGACGACGTGACGGTGACGCGCGTGGCGGCGGCGGGAGCGGCGCCGACCATGAGCGCGACCGTCACGGTGGCCGAACCGTACCGGGTGACGGCGACGGCGTCGGCCGGCGCGCGCGTCCATTGGGCGACGGTATCCGGCCCGGGCGGCGTGTGGTTCGTGGACGAGAACGCGGCCGAGACGGCGGTGGACTTCGGCGCAGCCGGAACGTACGTGGTACGCTGCACGGCGGAGATGGGCGGCGCGGCGGCGTCGGCCGACGTAGCGGTGATTGTGTCGGCGTTGGAGACCTGCGACCTTACCTCCGGCCTCATCCGCTGGTGGCCGCTTTCGGGAATTGACTTCACGAAGGAGCGGATCGCCAACTCGACGCGCCCGACGATGGGTAAGAATGCGGATGGCGTGGTCATCCGCACGTTCGAGGAGGGACCGGGCGGCAGTTACGCAATGCGCGCCAACGGATTTCAGGCGTACTTCAATCTCGGCAATGCGTTGGCAGAGACGAAATCGAACTCGTCGCAAGACAATTCGCCGCCCACGGAACGTTACCGCGCCGTGAGCGCGTGGGTGCGGCACGATTCGTCCGACACGAACACGTTCAAGAACGCGGCCATCTTCATGGCGCCGTATACGTTGGGACTGTGGTATAACTACAATGTCGGGGACGGTACGGCGGATGGCCTTCTCCTCTGCCAACAGGGATGGGGACTGAATGACAACAACATCGGCTACATGAAGCAGCCTTACACGCTGCCGCATCCGTTGACGGATCGCTGGACGCATGTCTACGCGCTCTTCGACCGCTCGCAGGGCACGGATTTCGAGCTGTGGATTGACGGCGTGAAACAGACGCCGACCAGCACGCCGACAAAAAGGCGCGGGCGCGTGAAAACCGAATTCGATGTTGGCGGCATTTATCTTGATACGAATGCGGCTGTGTTAGGTGCCGACAACGGGTATTCCTATTATGGCAACAACAAGAACAACGCGCTCATGTCGCGCTGCTTCCCCGGCAAGGTGGCGGACGTGCGCATCTACAACCGCAAGCTGACAGCGCGCGAGATCAAGAAACTGGCGGCGGACCCGGATGTGGCGGCGAACCGCGCGCCGGCGATCGATCCGTTTGAAAAAGATGC
>JAFRNO010000339.1 GCA_017430155.1 Kiritimatiellia bacterium
ACGACGCGAACGGCAAGCGGACGCTGATCAAACTCATTAGAGCGCCTGAAAGCGTGGCGGCTGCACAGGCGTTGTCTGGTGCGCATGTGATGAGCGTTGACGTGGAGGCGAACGAGGACAGCGAAGTCCTGATGCTCAAGGCCGACCGCATCGTCACGCCGTGCGAGAACGCTTGCGCGTTCCACACCCGTCTTGTCAGAAACATCATGCGCGCCCTCGCCATAAAAACGCTGGAGCTGAACCGCAAAATAGACATCCTCTCCCGACGCGCTACGGCAGACCGCCTCATGGCATACCTTTACGCTGTTGCGAAGGAAATAGGTTCGCGTGAGTTCGATATTCCGCTTGACAGACAGGGCCTCGCCGACTACCTTTGCGTCGAGCGCAGCGCTCTCTCCGACGAAATCAGCCGACTGTGCAGGGCCGGGGTCATATCCTCGCGCAAGTCTCATTTCGCGCTGCTCAAGCCATAGCACACAAACAGAACGGATGGCTAGCCCGCAGGAAAAACATAATTCTTGCCACACGACTTGCATACCATACGGGGGTATGGTATAATATGCGCCAATTCCACAAGGGAAAGCAGACAATGAGAAAATGCATTGAAGACGTGACGGCTCTCCAGCTGCGACTGAAGAAGATCATCGGACAGCTGACAGGCGTCCAGAAGATGCTTGCGGAGGATGTCCCGTGCGAGGACATCCTCACGCAGCTTAACGCGGCGAACGGGGCACTCCACCGCCTGTCGTTCATCGTCCTTGACGGACATCTCCGCCATTGCGTACGCGAGGGCATCGAAAAAGGTAACGCCGACGAGACGATCGAATCGTTCGCCGAGGCGCTTGAAAGCTTCTCGAAGATGGCATAGGCAAGCCATCTTCCATCTACCAACTACCATCTACCAACTACCACAATGAAAGACATATTGATTGCGTTCGCACACGTGTTCGCCATGATGGCGCCGTGGCTCGTGTTTGGATTCCTCATGGCGGGGATCATCGCCGTGTGGATCCCGCGAAGCTGGGTCAACCGCATGATGGGCGGGAGTTCGGGGTTTGGCGGCATCCTTCGAGCCGTCGCAATCGGCGTGCCGCTCCCGGTCTGCTCGTGCGGCGTGTTGCCGATTGCTGCGGGACGCAGAAAGCACGGTGCGGGCAAGGGGCCGACTGCTGCCCTTCTCGTTTCGACACCGCAAACAGGGATTGACTCAATTCTCGCGACCTACGCCCTGATGGGGCCGGTGTTCGCCGTTGCGCGGCCTGTCGCCGCCGCGCTCACGGGCATCGTCGGTGGCGTCGTGGTGTCCGCCGTCGGCGGCGAAGACGCGGAGACGGTCGCGACGGAGGATGCACCAGCCGGATCGCGCGGGATCAAGGCGATATTCTGGCAGGCTTACAGGCGGCTTCTCGGCTCGGTCGCAAAGCCGCTCGCCATCGGACTTGCAATCTCCGCGATTGTGACGGTGCTGGTGCCGGACAACTTCTTTGCGGATGCGTTCCACGGCAACGACTGGATCGCGATGCCCGTCATGGCGCTGGTGGGATTCCCCATGTACGTCTGCTCCACGGCGTCGATTCCGATTGCCGCGTCTCTCATCGCGAAAGGCGTATCGCCCGGCGCGGCGTTCGTGTTCCTCATGGTCGGACCGGCGATGAACGCGATGTCGCTCACGACCGTCTCCGCGCTTGTCGGACGCAAGGCCGCCGTGGCGTACCTCGTCACGATTCTCGTCGGGGCGATCCTGTGCGGCGTCGTGATCAACCTCATCCCGAACGCGGCATCCGCATCCGCCCTGGCCGCCTCGACAAGGCATGCGCTTTCACCCGTCCATTGGGCGTCCGCCGTGTTTTTGGCGGCGATGATGGTTTACAATCTCGTGCGCCCCGTGACGATGGGACACCATAAGTGCTCCACAAAATAGAATAAACATCATTTCATTCTACAAAATCTGAAAGGATAACATGGTTGTACGCCAATACGAGAACGGTGATCTTGACGCGATGGTCGCCATCTGGAACGAGGTGGTCGATGCGGGCGACGCCTTCCCGCAAGAGGAGCCGCTGACGCCGTACGACTAACGATCCTCGCGCACAACGCGCAGGGTGACGTTGGCGTAGCCCGAACCCGCCGAACGGCATTCGGTGCGCGCCTCGGTACGGCAGGCCGTGCGCTTCGAATCAAATGCGCCGCCTTTCACCGCGTCCTCGCCCTTCCCGCGCGTGGTGGAGGTCCACTCCCAGCAGTTGCCCCAGAAGTCGATGCCGCCGCAGGCGCCCTTTATCTGCGCATACGCATCCACCGGCTGCAACGTGTCGCCCACCCCGCAGTTGAAGTCAGCGTCCTTCGGCATGTGCCCCGCCGCGAATTCCCATTCTCCCTCCGTGGGGAGGCGGTAGGTGTGCGCCGGGGCGTTCTTCGTGAGCCACGCGCAGTACTTTACGAACTTCATGGTATGGCCGACATGGGATTGAAGATGGTCAATGTCGGATAAAGCGTTCGGAAATCGGCCTCGTTACGGGTAATCAGTCCGCCTTTCTGCAGGGCGTAAGCCCCGATGAGAACATCTGCTATCGGACGTTTCCTGGCACTTCCGGCACGTTTGCGCATGATATGCTCATGCCATGCCTTGTGGGCGAGAAGAACGGCCTCCTTACTACCGTTGAAATCACGATGAATCCACATTGCATCCAGGAACGCATCTTGTGCATCGGCGTCGCCATTGAACTCTGGTGACAGTTCTACGTATGTGATAGGCGCTACTGTCAACACATCATCGAGTTTTGACTGTAATGCCATGGATGACATCGCCGCAAACGTCTTGTCACCGCGAAACACATCAATCAAGACGCATGTGTCCACAACCCATGTCACTCCTCTTCCCCCTCGCGAAGTTCCCGCATCACGTCTTCTGTCGAACGATATTCTGAATGAAACCTTCTGCCGTATCCAATGAAGTCGCTGATGCGCGGCTTCTTGCGCTCAACCTTCGGTTGTGTGCCTGCGGCGCTGTCGTATTGCACGACCGTACGGGAAATTGAATTGAGCAGATACTCCATCAGGCGCAGCTTTTCGGCCGTGCTCATTTGTTCAACTTGTTCAATTACCGCTGGCATATTGCGCTCCTTTGCTTCAGCGCAACGTAGTATAGCAAAAAACTAACGGCCCGTGTGCAGCGAAAAGAAATATCCTTCAGCGCAGCAGCCATTTCCAGCAGTCGGATTTCGAGTAGGCCGCCTCGGCGGCGTCGCGGTGCCTCTTGC